>CALBMW010000213.1 GCA_937896275.1 uncultured Myxococcales bacterium | reverse complement strand
GAATGCCGGGCGCGGGTGGCGCGCCAGGTGACGACAACGGCTGCGTGGCGCTCAACGACTGCATCGGCGGCTGCCCCGACGACGCGATGGCGGCGGCGTGCGGTACCGCCTGTCGCGAGGCGGCGCCCGCCGCGGCGGTCGCGGCCTACGACGGCATCTTCACCTGCGGCCAGGCCGAGGGCTGCGTCACCGACGGGCAGGCCGTCGACCAGGACTGCCTCAGCCAGAAGTGCGGCGCGGCGCTCGACGCCTGCTTCGGCACCCACGCCACCGGCCCCATGGGCGATCTGACCTGCACCGAGCTGAACGGTTGCCTCGTCGAGTGCGGGCAGGACGATCAGCCCTGCGTCAACGACTGCTTCAACGACGCCGCGCCCGACGCCTACGACACCTACCGCGCCGCCATCGACTGCGTCAGCGAGGCGGGCTGCGCGTCGGGGGACACCGCGTGCCAGCGCGAGAACTGCAGCCCCGAGCTCGACGCCTGCCTCGGCGGCCCGGTGCAGCCCGCGGGCGAGGGCACCTGCGTCCAGCTCAACACCTGCCTGAGCATGTGCCCCGCGGATGGCCAGGACTGCACCGACGCCTGCTTCGAGGCGACCAGCCCCGAGGCCTACGCGGCCTTCCAGGCGGCCAACCAATGCGTCCAGGACGCGGGCTGCGCGCCCGCCGATCAGGCGTGCCAGCAGGCGAACTGCATGGAGCAGATCCAGGCCTGCCTCGGCGGGGGCATCTAGGGGGCATGTAGCAGGCGACAGGGAGGCGCCGCGGCGGCGCACCCGCGGTGGAGCGCCCGTGCTCCACCCGCCCCCGGTGTTGCGCTGTTTCCGCACGGCACGGCGGTTGCTGTTCGCCGGGCTGCGGCGGTGACTGTTGGCCGCCTCACTGCGGCGGCTGTCGGCCGCCCTGCCGTGGTTGCGTCGCTCGCCACCCGGTTGCGCCAGCCTCGCGGTTGTCCACAATGCCGCGACCCGAGGAGGACCGCATGCGCATCGTCAACGTCGTCGGCGCCCGCCCCAACTTCATGAAGATCGCGCCGCTGATGGCGGCCTATGGCGCCCACCCAGCGCTCGAACCGGTCCTGGTGCACACCGGCCAGCACTACGACCACGCCATGAGCGACCGCTTCTTCGACGAGCTCGACATCCCGCGGCCGGACCTCAACCTGGGGGTGGGCGGTGGCACGCACGCCGCACAGCACGCGAGCGTCATCCAGGCCTTCGAGAAGGCCTGCCTGGACTTGAAGCCCGATCTGGTGCTGGTGGTGGGCGACGTCAACAGCACCATCTCGTGCGCCCTGGTGGCGGCCAAGCTGAACATCCCCGTGGCCCACGTCGAGGCCGGCCTGCGCAGCTTCGACCGCACCATGCCCGAGGAGATCAACCGCGTCCTCACCGACCAGCTCAGCGACCTGCTCTTCGTCAGCGAGCAGAGCGGCCTGATCAACCTCGCGCGCGAGGGCCTCGATCACGAGGGCGTCCACTTCGTCGGCAACGTGATGATCGACAGCCTGTACCGCAACCTGCCGCGGGCTGCCCGCTCGACGGTCGTGGCGGATCACGCCCTCGTCGCGGGCGAGTACGCCGTGCTCACGATGCATCGCCCCGCCAACGTCGACGACGCGGGCATCCTGACCCGCCTGCTCGGCGTCCTCGAGCGCGTCGCGGCCGAGCTGCCGATCGTCTTCCCGGCGCACCCCCGCACGCTCGACCGCCTGGCCAGCTTCGGCCTGCGCGACCGCCTCGACGGCAACCCCCGCGTCCAGGTCGTGCAGCCCCTCGGCTACCTCGACTTCCTCGAGCTGGTGCGCCGCGCGCGCATCATCCTCACCGACTCGGGCGGCATTCAGGAGGAGACGACCGTCCTCCGGGTGCCCTGCGTGACGCTGCGCGAGTCCACCGAGCGCCCCTCGACCTGCATCGAGGGCACCAACCGCCTGGCCGGCACCGATCCCGATCGCGTGTGGGCCGAGTATCGCGCCGCAATGTCCAGTGATCCCGCGACCTTCGGCATCCCCGCCCGGTGGGACGGCCACGCCGCCGAGCGCATCGCGGCGATCCTCGCGAGTCGCGGCGCCCGCCCCCGCGCCGAGCGCGTGCTCGCCACCGCCCACGGCGCGCTGGCCCGCATGAGTCGCGTCGACTGATGGGGCGCGTCCTCATCATCTCGCCCTACTTCCCTCCCATGGGGGTCAGCGGGGCCAAGCGCGCGCTCCACCTGGCGCGCAACCTGCCGGCGGCGGGCTGGTCGCCCATCGTCCTGGCCGGCCCACCCGTGGGCGAGCGCCCCGACGAGCCGCTGGCCGCCTGCATCCCGCCGGACACCGTGGTGAGCTATGCCTTCAGCGGCCTGCTCCGCCCGACGCTGGCGGCCTGGAGCCGGCGTCGCCGCGCGACCGCCCCGGCGACCCCTCCCAAGGCCCACGGCGCCCGACCGCGTCCGGGCTGGTGGCCCCAGGATCTGACCTTCCTGACGCCCTTCGACCGCTACCTCGCCGACGTGCCCGCCGGCCTGCGCGCCGCCCGCGCCCTCGTCGCGGCGCACCGCCCCGACGCCCTTCACGTCATCGCCGATCCCTGGTCGCCCCTCATCGCGGCCGACCGCCTCGCCCGCGAGACCGGCCTGCCGCTCATCGTCGACTTCCGCGATCCGTGGTCCCAGCACGCGGCCAAGATGGCCCTTCGCCCGGCCCCAGCCCGCGCGGCCCTGCGCGCCTTCGAGCGCCGCCTCTTCGCCGGCGCCGCCGCGGTCGTCCTCAACACCGAGGCCGCCCGCGACGCCTACGCCGCCGCCTACGCCGCCGATGTGCCGGCCGAGCGCTTCACGGCCATCCGCAACGCCTTCGACGAGGGCCTCTTCAGCCCCGGCGAGGCCGCGTTGCCGCCCGCCTTCACGGTGGCCTACTTCGGCCGCTTCCGTCGCTTCGTCGAGCCGGACGCGCTGCTCGACGGCTTCCGCCGCTTCGTCACCGCCCGCGCCCTCGATTCGACCTCGGCGCGCCTGCGCTTCATCGGCGGCCTCGACCCCGAACATCGCGTCCGCGTACAGGACTTCGGCCTCGACGCGTTCGTCGACGTGGTCCCGGCGGTGCCCTTCCGCGACAGCCTGCCGCACCTGCGTTCGGCCCACGTGCTGGCCATGGTCATCGAGCCCGACAGCCACCTGCAGATCCCCGGGAAGCTCTACGACTACCTCTGCGCCCGGCGCCCCATCCTCTCGATCTCGGCCAACCCCGAGGCCGATCGCATCGTGATGGGCGCGGGCGCGGGCCTGTGCGCCCGCCACGGCGATCCGGCCGACGTCGCCGCGAAGCTGGGTCGCCTCTTCGACGCGCCCTTCGCCGTCACCGCCGAGGGCGTCGAGCGCTACTCGGCCCGCACCCAGGCTCAGGCCATGGCGGCGGTCTACGCGCGCGCCCTGCAGGCGTCGAGGTGAGCGACCCCGAGCGCCTCGCCCGCGACGACGGGCGGCTGGCGGCGGGCGCCGGGCTCATCAGCCAGGCGCGCCTGGTGGGCGGCGCGCTCAACATGCTCACCGTGGTCTTCCTCACGCGGCTGCTCGATCACGCCGGCTTCGCCACGGTGGCCCTGATCTACCTGGTCCAGGAGACCCTCAACACCTTCGGCCCGCTCGGCCTCGACTCGGCCCTGTCCTTCTTCGTGCCCAAGCTGGGCCATCGCGTGGCGCGCGCCCTCGGCGTCTACACCGGGCTCGTGCTCACCGCGCTGGCCGTGCCCTACGCCCTCGTCCTGTGGCTGGGCGGCCCCTTCATCGCGCGGGTCGTCGACATCCCCGGCATCGACGTGCCGCTCGCGTGGCTCGCCCTGGCGGTCCTGGCCGACTTCCCCGGCCAGACGCTGCCCAGCTACCTCATCGCCGCCGAGCGCTACATCGGCGCCTTCTGGGTCACCCTGGTCTTCTACGTCAGCCGCTTCGCCTCCCTCGTGGTGCCCGCCTGGCTGGGCGCCGACGTCAACACGCTCATCGCGTTGTTCGCCCTGGTGGCCGTGTTGCGCGGGGCGATGTTCGTCTTCTACTTCGCCTTCGTCGCCAAGGGCCCCCTGGGCGCCGAGGTTCGGGGCCAGTGGCGGCTCCGCGACATGTTCGCCTATGGCCTGCCGCTGTCGCTCTCGATGATCGTCGGCAAGCTCAACGTGCAGGTCGACAAGTACATGATCGCGGTGCTCTGCACGGCCGAGCTGTTCGCGATCTACTCGGTCGGCGCGACCGAGCTGCCGCTCGTGCCGGGCATCGCCTACTCGGTCACCACGGCGCTCGTGCCGGTCCTCGTGGTGGCCCACCGAGACCGTCGCCCCGACGAGTTCCTCCGCTACTGGCACGGCTCGATGGTGAAGGTGGCGTCGGTGATGATGCCCACCTTCGTGGTCCTGTTCGTCCTGGCCGAGCCCACGGTCATGGTGCTGTTCTCGGCCGACTACGCCGAGGCCGCGGTGCCGTTCCGCGTGTACTTGTGCCTGCTGCCGCTGCGCCTCTGCGGCTACGGCGCCGTGGTGCGCGCCCTCGGCCGGACCCGCCCGGTGCTGGTGGCGTCGCTCGCGGCGCTCCTGGCCAACGCCGCGCTCAACTACCCGTTCTTCTTGGCCTTTGGCCTGAGCGGCCCCGCCCTGGCGTCGATCGTCGCGCAGGGGGTGGCCATCGCCGTGCTGCTGCGCGTGGTCCGTGGCGAGCTGTCGCTCGGCTGGGCGGAGGTCTTCCCCTTCAGGCCGGTGCTGCGCGCGCTGGTCGTCGCCGCCGTGGCCGCGGCGCCCCTGCTCCTGGTGGACCGCTGGCTCACCGGCGCGGGCCTGCGCCTGGCCGTCGGCTTCGGCATCTACGTGCCGACCTATGTGCTGCTGGGCCGCGCCCTCGGGTTGCTCAGCGCCGCCGATCTGCGGTACGTCGCCGACTTCCTGACCGGTCGGCTGGGCCGGCGCGCGCGGGGGTGACCATGCGCAACTTCCTCATGATCTCGCCCTACTACCCGCCGATGAACTTCGTCGGGGCCAAGCGGGCGCTCACGCTGTCCCGTCACCTGCCGGCCCACGGCTGGCGCCCGGCGGTCCTGGCCCTGCCCGAGCACCTCGAGCGCGACGCCGATCTGGTGCCGCTGGTGCCCGACGTGCCCATCGACCGCGGCTACCGCTCGGGGCCGCTGGCCTGGATGGCCGACGTCGTCGACCGCCTGACGCCCGTCCGCCCGGTCGGGGACAGCCGCGCCGCCACCACTGGACCGACGCCCGACGGCCTCTGGCCCCGCCTGCGCCGCGAGCTGCGCGGCCTGCCCCTCGACAAGCACGCCAAGTTCCTGCCCTGGGCCTTCGCGCGCGCCGCGCGCTTCGCCCGGCGACACGATTGCCGACTCATCCACGTCAACGCCGGCCCCTTCTCGGCGATGTACCTGGGCACCGCCTTGTCCCACCTGACCGGCCTGCCCCTGGTGGTCGACCTGCGCGACCCCTGGGCCGTCGATCCTCTTTACTCCGAGGCCTGGACCGCCGCCGGCAAGGCGATGGCCAACACCCTGGAATCATTGGCCTTCCATCGCGCCCGCCGCGTCGTGCTCAACAGCGCCTCGAGCCTGGCGCTGTACCGCGAGGCCTACGCCGGCCGCCTGCCGCCCGAGCACTTCGCGATGATCCGCAACCACTACGATCCCGACCTCTACGACGCGGCCCCGCCCGCGCCGGGCCCCGACGGCCCCTTCCGCATCGTCTTCTACGGGCACCTCACGCCCCTGCGCGACGGCCGCCTCTTCTTCGAGGCCTATCGCCGCTTCGTCGACCACGCCCGCCTCGCCCCCGGCGACACCGAGCTCGTCACGCTCGGCGAGGTCACCCCGGCCGACCGCGAGGCCATCGACGCCCTCTGCCTGCGCCCCTACGTGAGCGCCCATGACTGGGTGCCCTTCACGCGGTCCCGCGCGCTGCTCGGTCGGGCCGATCTGCTGCTCGATCTCACCGGCCCGCGCCACCACCTGCGCATCGCCGGCAAGCTCTATGACTACATGGCCGCGCGCCGACCCGTCCTGACGGTCTCGGCCAACCCCGAGCTGCAGGCCATCCACGCCGAGACCCGCCTGGGCCGCTGCGTGGGCCACGACGTCGACGCCATCGCCGCCGCCCTCTCCGACTTCCACGACGCCAAGCGCCGCGGGGTTCCCTTCCAGCCCGACGATGTCGCGCTCGCTCGCTACGCTGCTGCCCCCGCGGCGCGGGCGATGGCCGGCATCTTCGACGCCGCGACGCGAGGTGCCCCGTGAGCGACGACGCCCCGCGCCACGACACGGCCGCGCTGTTCGAGCGCACGGCCGTCCACGACGCGCCTCCCGACGAGCCGCTGCGCGCGAGCGAGGCTGTTCGAATCGGCGAGACCCTGAAGCTCATCCCTGTCGACGTGGACACCGTGCTCGACGTGGGCTGCGGCCCAGGCAAGCTTCTGGCGCGCATCGATCGCCCGCACGTCTTCGGCACCGACCTGGGGCGGGTGGGCCTGCGCCACGCCCCCAAGCCCGTGGTGCGCTCGTCGATCCTGGGGCTGCCCTTCGCCGACGACAGCGTCGATCTGGTGCTCTGCGCCGAGGTCCTCGAGCACCTGCCGCCGGCCGACGTGCGGCGGGCCTGCGCCGAGCTGTATCGCGTCGCGCGCCGTCACGTCCTGGTCACCGTCCCCAACCGCGAGCAGCTGCTCGAGGCCTCTCACGCGTGCCCGGCGTGCGAGCATGTGTTCCATCTGCACGGGCACCAGCAGAGCTTGGACGCCGACCGTCTGCGCGGCTGCTTCCCGACCGAGGCGCCGGCCCTGGTCCGCTACGCCTGGAAGGTGCGCCCCTACTCCCCGCCGCTGCTGAGGCTCCGGACCCGAGGCCTGGGCCTGTGGAAGTTCAGCCCCCACACCTTCTGCCCGCGCTGTGGCCACGCGGAGTTCGAGAATCACGAGGCGCGACCGCTCTACAAGGTGTTCGGCGCGCTCAACCATCTGCGGCACCCCACGCGCAGCCAGGACAACTGGCTGCTGCTTCGCATCGACAAGCCACGAGGGGAGGACGCGCCATGAGGGTGATGTTGGGACGGCGTGGCGCCAAGGCGCCGCGGGGTGCGCCACCACGCGTGGACGCGGCCTGGGTCGAGGATCTGGTGCGGCTCTCGCTGGCGGGCCTGGAGCGCATGTACGATCCGACCCGCGAGATGCTGCTCTCGGTCAGCTTCGAGCATGGGCACCGGCATCGCGTCGAGGACGGGCGCCGGCGTCGCGTGGAGCACCTGGGCGCGCGCTATACGGTGATGGCGAGCCTGGGGCTGCACGACGCGAAGCGGGCCGGCTATGCGATGACGCTCGATCCGGCGCGGCTGCTCCAGAGCGGCCTGGCGCAGCACACCGAGGATGACATCGACCACCTGGCGATGGCGCTGTGGGCCGACACGGCGATCGACTGCGGGGTCACCGAGGAGGTGCTGCCGCGTCTGCTCAGGGCCTTGGATCGCGACCTCGACGGCGTGATCGGCCGCGTGCTCGCCTGGGCGCTGACGGCGCTGGCGCTGCACCACGCGCGCGCGCCCGGTGACGCCGCGGTCACGGCGGCCATCACGCGGCTGCGCGACCTGGCGGTGAATCAGGCCTTCGACGCGCAGGGCGCGCTGTTCCACCACTTCGTGGGCGGGGACGCGTTCTGGCGGTCGCAGTCCCTGTTCTCGACGCAGATCTACTGGGTGTACGCGCTGGCCACCGTGGCGCGGGTGATGGGCGACGCCGAGGCGGGGGCCGTGGCCGGCCGCGCCGCCGGGCGTCTCATCGCGCTGCGCGATCCTTTCCACGGCTGGCCTTGGCGCTACGACGCGATGCGCAGCCGGGTGATCGAGCGCTACCCCGTCTACAGCGTGCACCAGGACGCGATGGCCCCCATGGCCCTGCACGCGCTGACCGACGCGACGGGGCGCCGCTTCGGGCGCGTGCACCGCGAGAGCCTGGGGTGGCTGGCGCAGAACGAGCTGGGCGTGGACATGGTCGACCGCGACGAGCAGGTGATCTACCGCGCCATCCGGCGGGCCTTCCCGCTCAATCGAGCCGCCTACGGGCTGGGCTGGGCGGCGGCGCGCGCGGGTCTGCCGTCGCCCGTCGCGGCGCAGCCGTGGGCGCTTCGCAGGAACGCCACCTGCCGCCCCTATCACCTGGGTTGGCTGCTGCACGCCTGGGCTGGGCGCCTCGATCGCCTGGAGGGGGACTGAGGTGTCGTGGACTCCCGAGGCTGTGCGCGCGGACCGCGGGCCAACTCGTTTTGACCTCGCTGGAACGTTCCACTACCGTCGCGCCCGTTCGGTCCGTCGCGGGCCGGTTGCACCACCAGCGCAGGAGATCTCATGACCGTCTTCGAGATGGGTGACGTCGTCGTCGACCTCAACCGCGATCAGCGCTCCGGCGTGGTCGTCGATCTTCGCCACGACGCGACGCCAAAGGTCTTCGTGCAGCTCGGCTTCGGCGGCACGCCCGCCTTCGGCGAGGCGCAGCAGGGCCAGGCGCGGGCCCAGCTCGGCGATCACCTCGGCGGTGGCAAGGGCGGCCTTCCGCTCGACTGAGCGGCTGCCGCCGTCCCTGGCGGCGCGTGACGCGCCCCCTCGCCTGCACGCATCCAGCCCTGCAGTCATCCAGCGCCTTCGGAATCATGAAGACCGAGGCCCCAGGAGCGCATCGCCGCGCTAAGGTTTCGGGCGCTGGCGGCCACTGAAGGTTCGTGGGCGGCCTGCCGGGGCTCATCGAGTGACCCCCGGGGCTCATCGGGGGCAGGCGCGTCGCGGGCAGGTCGGCGCTGGCGTGGGGGGATTCGATGCGAGGCATGGCAGCGACCTGGTTGGCCGGCGTTCTGCTGATCGTCACCGGGTGCCGGGGCGGTGAGTTGACGACCTCGGGTCACTCCACGGCGCGGCAGCCCGGATCCCCAGTTGACGCCACGCCCGGCGACGATCTCACCGACCTGGGCGCTGACTCCGGCGTCCTCGGCGGCGACGACGCCGACTTCCCCGACGGTCCGGACCTCGGCGGCGACCCCTCGCCGGCGCGGTGCGGCGATGGCGTGTGCGCCGCGCCCGAGGACTGCGCGATGTGCGCGGCGGACTGCGGCGCGTGCCCGCCGCTCTGCGGAGACGGCACCTGCGCCGGGGCGGAGCGCTGCACCACCTGCGCGGACGATTGCGGACCCTGCCCGCCCGATTGTGGCAACGACGCCTGCGACGAGGGGTGAGGACTGCGCCAACTGCGCGGGGGATTGCGGCGTCTGCGAGCCCACCTGTGGCGACGGGGCCTGCGATGGCGCCGAGGACTGCGCGGCCTGCCCCGGCGACTGTGGACCCTGCCCCGACGCCTGCGGGGACGGCGCGTGCGCGGCGCCCGAGAGCTGCGCCAACTGCGCCCGCGATTGCGGGGCTTGCCCTGCGCGCTGCGGTGATCAGGCCTGCAACGGCGCCGAGACCTGCGAGAGCTGCGCGGCGGACTGCGGCGCCTGCCCGGCGCGCTGCGGCGACGGTGCCTGCAATGGCAACGAGACCTGCGGATCGTGCGTGCCCGACTGTGGCGAGTGCCCGCCCCTGGGCGAGGTGCCGGCCTGGGCGGGGGTGCTCCACGGGACTCGGAAGGTGCGCCCCGGTGACGCCGTGCCGGCGGGGCGCGTCGCCGAGATCGAGGCCGCGCGCAACGAGTTCGAGCCCTATCAGGTCATCGTCGATGGCGGCGCCGGTGGGCGGCGCATCATCGACGTGCGGGCCTCGCCGCTGGTGGGGCCGGGCAACTTCGCCATCCCCCCCGCCGCCACCTGGATCTACCGCGCGGGGCTCTACACCGTGCTCGCCGCGTCCAACGACGAGGGGGCGGCGGGGCCCTGGCCCGATCCGATGATCCCGCTGGTCGATCCTCACTTCGGGCAGCGGCGCAACGCCTTCCCCTTCGACGTGCCGGCCAACCAACGGCATGGCATCTGGGCCGAGGTGCAGGTGCCGACGGACGCGCCCGCGGGCGAGTACCGCGGCGCGCTGACGGTCGAGACGAACACGGGCGTCTTCGACGTGCCGGTGGTGCTGCGCGTCTTCGACTTCACGCTGCCGTCGACCTCGAGGGTGCGCACGGCCTTCGCCCTGGGGTGGGACAACGCCTGCAACGCCCACCTCGGCAGCTACGACGCCTGCGGGCGGGACGCGGGCATCGAGCGCTTCAACACGATGTACGCCGAGGCGGCGCTCAACCATCGCATCACGCTCGAGACGGTCGTCTACGCGTGGCCGGCCGACTACAACGACTGGTCGCACTTCGACGGCCTCTACGGGCCGCTGATCGAGGGCCACGCGAACACCCTGCTCGAGGGGGCGCGGCTGACCACGATGCAGGTCTACACCCTCAACACCAACAACCCCGAGCAGCACGCACGGGCGCGCCGCGAGCACTTCGAGCAGCGCGGATGGGACGAGATGGTGCGGCAGTTCGACTACACCTGCGACGAGCCCCCCAACGGCTGCACATGGCAGCAACTGCAGGCGCGGGCGCCCGGCGTACAGCGCGGGGGCCTGCGCACGCTGGTGACGACCAGCCTCGGTGAGGCGCGGGGGCACGGCGTGGATCAGCTGATCGACATCATCGTGCCCATCATGAACTGGACGTGCTCGGGGTGTGCCTTCGACGACCGGCCCGCCTACGATCCGTGGCTGGCCGCGAACCCGCGGCGCGAGCTGTGGTGGTACCAGTCCTGTATCAGCCACGGGTGCGGCAACGGGTGCGACACCTCCCGCGGCGTGGGCTACACCGGCTGGCCCTCCTACGTGATCGACGCGGCCGCGATCCAGGCGCGCGCGATGGAGTGGTTCACCTTCCAGTCCGACATCCAAGGCGAGCTCTACTTCCAGACCACCTTCGACCTCGAGACCGCCTGGACCGACCAGTGCGACTTCTCGGGCTCGGGCGACGGCACCCTGTTCTATCCGGGGACGCCCGCCCGCGTCGGCGGCCACGACCACATCCCCATCGTGTCGATGAGGATGAAGATGATCCGCGAGGGCCTCGAGGACTACGAGTATCTGGCGACGCTCGAGGCGCTGGGCCAGGGCGCGTGGGCGCGCGAGCAGGTGGGCGCGCTCTTCCCGTCCTTCGACAGCGTCACGGCCGCCGGCCCCGCGCAGCTCTATGCGGTGCGCCGCGTCCTCGCCGAGCGCATCGAGAGCCTTCGGTAGACGCCGGGCGCACGACGGTCGGCGGGACGCAGCGCGCGCGTGACGGTCGACGCCCGGGGCAGAGGATCACCGCTCCGTCGCGACCTGCCCGACGGCGGCGACGCGCCCCGTCCGGTAGAGGCGGGCGTGGCCCTGCTCGGCGATCCGCTCGAAGCCGTGGGTCGGGGGCTCGGTGTAGCGGTCCTCGTGCCAGCCCAGGTGGTAGTCGTAGTTGGCCCGGACGAAGTCCCAGTCGGTCTGCTCGCCGTTGTGCCGGATGGTCGTGCTTCGCGGGTCGAGGTAGATCGCCTGCTCGGGATCGCGAAAGTTCACCGGGTGCTGGTGGCGGATGGCGAACAGGGTCGGCACGAAGGCCGCGTGGTCGATGACGGCGAAGCACGACATGTGCGCCATCGGCACGGGCATCACCTCCCACTCGCCGGTGTAGACGATGGCGGTGTTCAGGCGTTGGCCCTCGGGCACGGCGTCGAGCACGGTCTTGTAGGCCGCGTACTCGACGTTGGCCGCGCGCCAAGACGCGAGGAGCGCGCCCTGGCGCACCACGAACAGGGCGAAGAGGGCCACCAGGGCGCCCCAGGCCAGACGGTCGGGCGGGCGCCGCCAGCGCAGCGCGGCCACCCACAGCATCGCCATGGGGATGGCCAGCCGCTGATCGGCCGCGTAGGCCGAGAAGAGCACCGCGGGCATCGCCACGAAGGCCACGGTGAGCACCGCGGCGGGGCCGACGAGCCGGGGGACCAGAGCCAGCCGCCCGCGCGCGAAGCCGACGGCGACCAGCAGCCCCACGACGGCGAAGGTGCCCATGTCCAAGTACAGGTGGTCGTTGTGGAACAGGCCATAGACCGACCGCAGCTTGTGGCCCAGCGTCGCCGCCTCGACGAAGGGCACCTCGCTCGCGCCCTCGCTGGTGGGGCTGAGCGTGAACAGCACCACAGCCGGCAGGACGAACTGGCCGAACATCAGCGCCCACTGGCCGAAGGCGGGCAAGCGCCGGGCGCGCAGATCCTCGACCATACGGCTCAACTCGTAGCCGCCGATGCCGAGCGCGTAGACGCCCATGCCCGCCAGGTGGCCCATGAACAGGAGCGGGGCGAGGGACCCGTGGACCGCGATGCGCAGCGCAACACCCCGATCTCGAAGGTGAATCCACGCGCCGATGCCGAAGAGGCCCACCCCCATCGAGGACAGGAAGTTGAACAGCCCCCACAGGTACATCCGGTTGGCGAGCAGCAGCGCCACGGCCAGCGTCAGCACCGGTCGTTCCCGGGTCACAGTCCAGTGGATGTAGGCCGTCCCGCCCAGCAGGAGCGTCGTCATCAGGCAGATGAAGACCTTCATGGCGACGACGAGGGGGAGCACCTGGTGCAGCCCCAGCACGACGACGTCGAGCGCCAGGTTGGGCATCCAATCCCAGGCCAGATTGTAGAAGTGCTGCAGCGCCGGCACCTCGCCGTGGTGCGCGAGCACATGCACCCGGGCCAGGTGGCTCGGGTAATCCAGGATGGCCGGCACGTCGACCAACCACACCGGGAGCCACGCCACGATGTTGAGGATCACGAAGATCAGCCACCAGGTGCGTCGCGCGGTCATGTGGTGCCTCGGAAGCCGCCCGTCCGGTTCGGCTCTTCATAGCACGGCCGCGGC
>CALBMW010000212.1 GCA_937896275.1 uncultured Myxococcales bacterium | reverse complement strand
CGGCCAAGGCGACGGTCGCCGCGGCGCAGGCTGCCGCCGCTGCGCTGCCCGAGGTGCCGATGCCGTCCCCGGTGGCCGGCGCGGGCGTCCCTCCGGTGCAATCGACCCCGCTGCCGGTGACGCGCGCCCCGGTGCTCGAGGCCGGCGATCCGGGGCAGGCAGCCTGGTTCCGCGCCGAGCCGGCCGAGCCGCAGGGCTTGCCCCCCAAGGCGCAGGTCACGGCGTGGGCCTGGGCGCCCGACGGCATGCGCTACTTCGCGGTCGCCCAGCAGGGCGTCTTCGCCGTCCGCGGCGATCATGTGCGGCGCTATGTGTCGCTGAGCCTGGTGCCCCGGCAGGAGACGGTCGGTCTCGTGCTCGACGGCCAGGATCGCCCCGTGATCACCGGCGACGGCGCGGTCGTGCGCCGCTGGACGGGCGACCGCTGGGCGCCGCTGCGCGTGACCGACTCGCCGGGCGCTCGGGTGGTGGGGCTGGGAGCCGACAGCGCGGGGCGGGTGGTGGCGCTCGTCGAGACCACGGTGGCGCTCCCGGCCACGCCCGAGGCTGCGACGCCCGGGGCTGCCACGCCCGAGGCTGCCACGCCCGAGGCTGCCACGCCCGCGACGCCGTCTCGGCGGCTGGTGCTGGTGCGCGAGGACGGTGACCGCTTCGCCGCGCTGGGCAGCCACCCGGTGCCGCGCGAGTTCGAGGGCCCCGTGCGGGCCGGCACGCTGGTGGTGGACGCCCGCGGCGAGGTGTTGGCGCCGCTGTTCTGGCGGGACGACAAGGGTCAGCTCCGTGGCGCCGGGCTGGGCCGCTTCTTCGATGGCGGCGCCGGCTTCGAGGTCTGGAAGGGCCGGCTCGGCTTCGACGAGGAGGGCCTCACGGGTCCGCCGCTGCTGCCCGACGCGTGGGTGAACGACGTCGCCCGCAACGCGGCCGGCGTCACCTGGGTGGCCACCAACGCGGGGCTGGTCCGCGTGGCGGGCGGTCGGATCAAGGTCTTCGACGAGAACGACTTCATCGACAGCGAGGTCATGACCGCGCTGGCCTTGGGCGCCGACGGGCGCGTCTGGGCGGGCACGCTCGAGGGGCTGGGCTACGTGGCCGCCGACCGCTGGAAGGCCATCAAGCGCGCCCCCTTCGATGGCCGCATCGGGGGCCTGGCGATCGGACACGACGGCAAGGTGTGGGTGGCCACCGACGACGGCCTGTTCCGCGGCGATGGGACGGTCTGGGAGAGGGTGCCGGTGGGCGCCGGGGTCCCCGTGGGCGGCGTCCGCGACATCGTGATGGCCAAAGACGGCGGGCTGTGGCTGCTCACCGAGCAAGGGGTGCTGCGGTTCCAGCCCGGAGGCTGAAGGCGGCGGACCACTCCGGGAGGCTGACTCACTCCGCCCGCGCCCGGTGGCCCTCTCCGAGGATCTTCGGCCGGTAAGTCGCGTAGTCGAAGGTCGGCGAGTGGTGCGGGTGGTGGCACCCGCGGCACACCTCCTCGGGCACCAGGCGGCGCGTCTCGTGCTCGTCGCCCCCGGTCTCCACGTGCTTCGACCCGGGGCCGTGACACGCCTCGCACTGCACGTTCTCGCGCCCGACGACCTTGCCGAGCACGCTGCCCCCCGGCTTCTGCCAGCCCGTGACGTGGCAGCCCACGCACTCGGCGTCGAAGGTCTTCTCGGCGTCGTCGAGCGTCCGCCACGCGCGGCCGTGCGGCGTGCTCTGCCAGAGCGCGTAGGCCTCCTTGTGGCAGTCGCGGCAGTTCACGTCGCCCACGTAGCTGGACTCGCCCTCGGGCACGGGGAGCACGTCGCCCGCGGCCGCGAGGTTCAGGGCCTTCAGGCTCTGCTGGTAGGCGGCCAGCCACGCCGCGACGTCGGGCCGCGGGGTCACGCCCCTGTCGACGGGCAGCAGCGTGTACTCGAAGCGCTTGCCGTGGGCGACGGGGTGCTCGAGCGCTGCCAGTTGCTGCTTGAGCGCGGTGAGCCCGGCCTCGAGCGCGGCGTCGCCGGTGCGCTCGTAGAGGTCCGCGCGCATCTGGAGTTGCAGCTCGAGGGCCTTCTGCGCGCGCGCCGCGTCTCCGGCCGGATCGGTCAGCGGGCCGGGCCGGGCGGCGTCGAGCAGCACCACCCGCCCCAGGTTGCGGGCCCGATCGCCCGCCTCGATCAGGTAGCCCTTGCCGGCGGGCGAGGCGGTGGACAGCTCGTTGGGGTGCTCGCCCAGGATCCACAGGTCGACGGCCTTCACCCGCCGGGCGAGGCGCCGCAGATCGCGACGGGGCAGGGCCGCGAGCGCCACGACGACGTGGGCGCCGGCCGCCCGAAGACGCGCCGCCTCGGCCTCGGCGGCGGCGGCGGGATCGGTGGCCACGCC
>CALBMW010000211.1 GCA_937896275.1 uncultured Myxococcales bacterium | reverse complement strand
CGCGCCCAGCCCCAGCGCGCCGCCGCCGCCGCCACCACCACCGCCGCCGCCGCCGTGGCCCCGCCCCGCCAGATCGAGCGTCCCCACGATCACCACGCGCCCCGCCCGCAGCCAGAACGCACCCGTGGCCTCGTCCTGGCCGTCGAAGGGGCAGACGGTCACGTCGCCCACGACCGCGGTGACGCTGTCCGGCAGATCGAAGCGCTCGCCGCACAGCGCGCCCTCGATGCGCAGCGTCTCGCAGCCGTTGTCCGGCTCGCCGTCCAGATCGCTCGCGCCGGGCGCGCAGGAGGGCATGCAGGCGCCCGCCACGCACTCGGTCGTGCCGAGCGGGTTGACGCAAGCCTTTGATCCACAAGAGAAACCGGTGTCAGGGGGGGCAACGTCGGCCGCCTCGGCGTCGACCGCTTCGGTGTCGCTCACGGCGTCGACCGAGAGGGCGTCGACGGGCGCCGCGGCGTCCGCGACGGCGTCGCCGGGTGGGGCCGCGTCGACGAACGGCGCGCCGTCAGAGGCGTCGGGGATCGGGATGGTGTCGACGGGCGGTCCGTCGAGCTCGATCAGCAGGCCGCAGCCGGCACCGCTCGCGCTCAGCGCGCCCGCGATCAGCGCGCGGATCCAAAGCGCGGTCACCGGGCTACCCGCCAGCTTGCCATCCCGCCCCCCACCTGCGTCTGATCGGTCCGTCCCGACGGCGCCCATAGGTTTAGGGGATTGAAGCGCATGCCGACAAGCGCGGCCCACCGCCCGGTCATCGGCCTCACCGCCTGCATCGATCCGGGTCGCGTCTGGCGGCCCGGTCGCGACTACCTGTACCTGTCCGCGGCCTACGTCGAGGCCGTCGCGGCGGCCGGGGGGGTGCCCCTCGTCGTGCCGCCCGGCGCGATCGACGCCCTCCGTGTGCTCGACGCGCTGGTGGTGACCGGCGGCGCCGACGTCCACCCCCGGCACTACGGGCAACCCGTCACGGCGCCCATCGACCTCGAGGTCGAGGCGCGCGTCGAAGGCGACCTGCGCCTGCTCGACGCGGCCCGGGGCCCAGGGCCTGCCCGTCCTGGGCGTCTGCTACGGCATGCAATTGCTGGCGGTCCACCGCGGGGGCACCTTGATCCAGGCCCTCGACCCGGCCGACGGCCATGGTGCGCCCCGCGCCGAGGCGCGCCACGCGGTGCACCTCGAGGCCGGCTCGACCCTGCGCGCGGCCTATGACGCGCCGACGATCGTCGTGGTGAGCGCCCATCGTCAGGCCGTCGGCGCCCTGCCGCCCGAGGTCCGCGTCACCGCGCGCGCCGCCGACGGCTGCGTCGAGGGCATCGAGGTCGAGGGCGCGGTGGGGGTGCAGTGGCATCCCGAGGCCGCCGACGACGGAGGGGCGCTCTATCGCTGGCTGGTCAGGACCGCCCTCAACTCGGCACGCTCCGCACGACGCGGAAGCCGAGCGTAGGCAGCACCTGCTCCACCGGCTGGGTGAACCGGCTCGCAGACCTGCACTCGGTCGGCCCGCTGGCCCAGTGACCGCCCTTGATGGTGCGCTGGGTCGCCCCCTCGTCGAGCCAACTCGACGTCCACTCGCTGACGCCGCCGGCAAGATCCTCGACGCCGTAGGGGCTGCGGTCCGTCGTGAAGCTCCCGCTGGGCCCCCGGCGCGGCGCGCCCTCACGGCTGATGCCCATGTGGCAGAAGGTCGGCTCCCACTGATCGCCCCAGGGGAACAGCCGGCCGTCGGCGCCGCGCGCCGCCTTCTCCCACTCCTCTTCGGTGGGCAGCCGATGCTCCTGACCATCGCGCGCGGTGAGCCACGCGCAGTAGGCCTCGGCGTCCGCGCAGCTCAGGTTCACGACCGGCCAGTCGGGGCGCCAGGCCGTGCCCTGCTCGTCCCTGTCGGGCAACGTCGGCACGCCCTGCGCGTCCAGCGGCCACAACGGAGGCCCCTTGGGGCCCGCGCGCGGGATTCGGCCCTTCGCGGCCTGGGCGCCGTGCTGGCGCTGCACGTCGTAGAGGAACTCGAGGTACTCCGCCGCCGTCACGGGCTGCCGCGCGATGAAGTAGTCGCCCACCTCGACGGTCGCCGCCGGTTGAGCGAGCTGGGCCATCGGATCGCCACCGAGTCGGGCGGGCCCACGCACGACGTGCACGTAGTCGGCCCCCACCACCGCGTCGGGGAACAGCCGGACGCGCAGCCTGACCCGCTGCTGGCGCGCCAGGTGGACCGGCACCGGCGTGTCGCTCAGGCCCGGCCCCCGCAGGCGCAACAGGTAGCTGCCCATCGCGAGGGGCTCGACCGTGGTGGGCAGCTGATCGATGCGCCGTGGTGCGGTGGGCGTCAGCACCCGGTCCACCAGCGTGTAGGTGTAGAGCGTGGCCACCGGCCCGCGCGGCGAGATGTCGAGCTCGAGGCTGCCGTCGCCCTGGATGCGCACGCCGTGCTCGCCGCCGTCGTCGAAGGCGCGCACCAGGTTCTCGTAGTGGGCCATCTGCACCGCGTCGCCGTCGCGCTCCGCCGCCTCGAAGGCCGCGTAATACAGCGCGCACAGGGCGCGGCGCGTGGGCCCGTGATCGCCCTCGACGCCCAGGGCCGCGTGGTAGGCCGCCAGCGCCTCGGAGAGTGAGCGCGCGGCCGCCAGACGCGCGGCGGCCTCGGCGTCCTCGGCCTGCCACAGATCCCGCCGCGTCTCGAGCGGGGCCCAGGGATCGATGCGCGCCCGAAGCTTGGCCGTGCGCGCGTGCAGCAGGCGATGCTGCTCCACCCGGTCGAAGTAGGCGTCCGCGGCGCGCCGGCCTCGCTCGAGCTGCTGATCGCGCTCGACCGCCTTGCGCACCCGATCCCGGTCACCCTCGAGGATCTGGTCGACCTGATCGGCCACCCAGGCCGCGCCGTCGGGCCGGGCGGAGGGCTCCTTGCTCAGGCACTCCAGGCAGAGCTGCTCGATGGCGTGCGGGATGTCGCGATCGGGCGCCCTGCTGCTGGGGGCCTCGACCGGCGCGCTTACCACGGCGTCGCGGATGGCCCGAGCGCTGGGCCCGTCGAAGGGCGGCTCGAGGGTCAGCAGCTCGTAGAGCACCGCGCCCAGGCTGTAGATGTCGCTGTGCGGGCCGAGCGCGTCGATGCGCCCCGCCGCCTGCTCGGGCGGCATGTACTGCGGCGTCCCGGTCACGTCGCCCACCTGGGTCGAGAAGCGCCCCTCGGAGCCCCGCCGCGTGGCCACCGCGCCGTGCCGGTCGGGCCCGTCGAAGGGCTTGGCCAGGCCCCAGTCCATCACGGTCACCTCGCCGAAGGCGCCGAGCATGATGTTGTCGGGCTTCAGGTCGCGGTGGATCAGCCCTCGGGAGTGGGCGTAGGCGATCGCCCGACAGATCTGGCTGAAGATGGTGAGCAGGCGCACGCGCCCGAAGTGCCGCGCCTCGGGCCCATCTTCCCGCAAATCCTCAATGATTTCGCGGAGCGTTCGACCTTCGATGCGCTTCATCGCGAAGAACAGGCGGCCGTCGCCCAGCTGGCCCAGGTCGTACACCGGGGGCACGCCCGGGTGCTGAAGCTGGCCGGTCACGCGGGCCTCGTCGATGAAGCGCAGGCGCAGCGAGGGATCGTCGGGCTCGTTGAGCAGCTTCAGCGCCACGGGGCGCGCGAGGGCCACGTCATGGGCCTCGAGCACGTGCCCCATGCCACCGCGGCCCAGCTCGCGCCCGACGGCGTAGCGCTCGGCGGCGGTGGGCAGGTGGGGCAGCAGCACCTCGGCGTCGCTCCCGCCCTCGTCGGCGCCGGTGGGAGGGGCCGTGTCACCGCGCCACGGCGTGTCCCGCTCGACGCCCTGGCCGATGGTGTCGGCCTCGCTGGACTGCAGCAGGGTCTCCGGCGCGGCGCGCGCGACCTCGGTGACCATCGACAAGTCGTGCAGCGTGGCGGTGCCCTGTGACGCGACCTCCGTCGGCGCGCTCTTGGGGGGGAGCATCGGCCGCACCGCCGGGAAGCCGTCCCAGGTCGAGGCGATGGAGGGCGCGCGCGGCGGCGGCTCGCGGGTGACCGTGGGGTGCGCCGGCGGCAGGGCGCCCGGGGCGACGGGC
>CALBMW010000210.1 GCA_937896275.1 uncultured Myxococcales bacterium | reverse complement strand
GGGGCGATGCTCCGCGGCCTGGCGCGTCAGCACCCACGCCAGGCGCATGGCCTCGTAGCTCGGGAGTTGCCAGTGGATCAGGATCGCGTCCAGCGGACGCTCGGCGGCGCTGGCCCGTTGCAGCGTCGCCGCCGCGGTGCGCGCCCCGCTGGCGGTGCTTCGGTCGATGAGGCGGAGCACCTGCATGATCGACAGCCGCGCCGAGCCGTCCTCGTGCACGACGACGTAGTTAAGCGGCTGGGTCGAGATGTGGTCGTCGCTCAAGGGCGCCTCTCTTCGCGTCTGGCAACGGCGCGCCGAGGGTCGCGGCATCGCGAGGGGGTTCGCGCATACCCACCCAGCGCGGGCGGATCTGACGGCGCAGTTGTCCCTGGCCGCCTCACGATTAACCGCGCGGCGCGGGCATCAAAGCCCGAGCATGCGGGCCGCGATGAAGCGCACGCCGGCCTCGTCGAGCCCCTTCGGCGCGACCTCGGAGTCGACCGCGGCGACGAGCCTCTGCGCGTACGGGCGTTCGATCAGCGGGTCCAGGTCTCGGGTCCGGTCGGGCATTCCGCGCACCTTTCGACGCTGACTCGGCCGAATGGGCCCGCGTCGTGATTCGGACCTCGAGGGGCGGCGCAGCGGTCGGATTCAGCCGTGGACGCGGCGTCGGGAGGGGGCCGAATCAGCGCAGGATCCGTGTGAAAACCGGGCCTTGGATCCATTGGGGGAATCACCCACGGATCTCTCGGGGCACGTCTCATCTGCATATCGTCAGCCGCCCGATAGGCGTCCGAACTCCGCCTCCGTAGAGTGCTCTTCGGTCGGGCAACGGAAGTACGCGGACGGAGGTGGCGCATGGTCGTGCAGCAGCGGGTGTGGTTCGTGACCTTGGCATCGGGTACCGAGACGGCGGGAGCGCCGCTCTCGGAGCACCCCGCCGGTGCCGGCGCGCCGGTGCAGTTCTGCCGCCTGCCCGGCGGGGACTCGCCGCTCGACGCCGGCATCGAGCGTGCTCGCCGCCTCGGCACGGACGCGCGCCACGTGCTGTTCCTGCGTCCCGCGCACGATGCCTTCTGGAACGCGGAGAAGCTCACCATCGGACCAAAGATCGTCTACGAGAGCGAGCACCGCGGGAGCGGCGCTTCGGTGCTGGCGGCGCTGAGTCATCTGGTGCAGATCGACGCGGCCGCGACCCTGGTGGTCCAGCCGGCCCACCTCGCGGTCGAGCACGAGCAGCCCCTCGAGGCGGCGCTGCTGCGCGCCGTGCGTCGCGCGAACCTGGGGGACAACCGCCTGATACTGCTCAGCCTGGCCGACGACGGCCCCCGCGGCGGGTGGACGCCGCCGATCCTCGACGACCGGCACCCCGCCGACACACCCTGGCCGCTCGGTCCGCAGCCGATCACCGATGGACCGGTCCCGGCGCGGGTCCTGCGGCGGGACAGCGGCTTCGTGGTGGGGCGGGCGAGCGCCTTCGTTCGGGCCTTCGATCGTGCGGCGCGGCGCCTGCTGTATCAGTTCCTCGCGGCGGCGCGCTCGCGTCCCGGGCACGTGCCCGACCCCTGTGACGTGGTGCCGCCCGGCGTCGAGGCGCTCGATCTGGCCAGGCACGTCCTGCCGTGCACCCCGGGGCTGCTGCGTTTTCAGACCGTCCGCGCGTGCGGCGCGCTCGATCTGCGCGATCAGGCCGAGGTGCTCGGTCGGCTCCGCCGTGCGCAGGCGTCGGCGGGCGAGCCGCGACGCCGTCCCCACTTCCCCGCGGTCCAGCACGCGCCGGTCACGCGCGTCGGCGGCGGCTCACGCTGAGGAGCACCCCACGGCCTCCCCACCCGGTGCCGCGGGCCAAGCTCCGAAGGCCGCCGCGCGTCGGTGCTCGCCCGCCGGCGCTTGCATCCGCGGCGCCCAACCGGCATGAAGGCGGGGTTCTCCCACTGGATCGGAGGCCCCCATGACCGCGCGCCCGCTCACCGTGCTTTCCGAGGACGAACAGATCTTCCAGAAGGCGGTGCTCGACTTCGCCCGCAGCAAGGTGGCGCCGCGCGTCCACGCGATGGACGCCGCCGCGAAGATCGACCTCGATCTCATCCCCGCCTTGTTCGAGCTTGGCCTGATGGGCGTCGAGGTGCCCGAACGCTTCGGGGGCGCCGAGTCCAGCTTCTTCACGGCGATCCTGGCGGTGGAGGCCCTCGCCACGGTCGATCCGAGCGTGTCGGTCTTCGTGGACGTGCAGAACACGCTCGTCAACAACGCGATCCTGCGCTGGGGCACCGAGGCGCAACAGGCGAAGTACCTGCCGCGCATGTGCAGCGAGTGGGTGGGCAGCTATTGCCTGAGCGAGGCGGGCTCGGGCAGTGACGCCTTTGCGCTCAAGACGCGCGCCGAGAAGACCGCGGACGGCTGGAGGCTGACCGGCAGCAAGCTGTGGATCACCAACGGCGCCGAGGCCTCGCTCTACATCGTGCTGGCCAACGTCGATGCCGCTCAGGGCTACAAGGGCATCACCGCCTTCCTCGTCGAGCGCGACTTCGCCGGCTTCGCGGTGGGCAAGAAGGAGGACAAGCTCGGCATCCGCGCCTCGAGCACGGTCGAGCTGCTGCTCGACGGCTGCCACGTGCCCGAGGAGAACGTGCTCGGCCCGGTCGGGCAGGGCTACAAGATCGCCATCGAGACGCTCAACGAGGGCCGCATCGGCATCGGCGCGCAGATGATCGGGCTGGCCCAGGGCGCCTTCGACTACGCGCTGGGCTACATGCTCGAGCGCAAGCAGTTCGGTCAGCCCATCGCCGAGTTCCAGGGCCTCGAGTTCCAATACGCGCAGGTCGCCACCGAGATCGAGGCCGCCCGGCTGATGGTCTACAACGCGGCGCGGCTGAAGGACGCGGGGTTGCCCTTCGTGAAGGAGGCGGCGATGGCCAAGCTCTTCGCCAGCCAGGTCGCCGAGCGCGCCGCCTCGATGGCGGTGGAGTTCGTGGGCGGCGTGGGCTTCACGAAGGAGTACCCGGTCGAGAAGTTCTTCCGGGACAGCAAGATCGGCAAGATCTACGAGGGCACCTCGAACATGCAGCTCTCGACGATCGGCAAGCTGCTGCGCAAGGCCGCGCTGAGCCGAAAGTAGCCGGCGCGCCGCCGCCGTGCAGGACGCACCCGGGCTCGCCCTCTCGCTCGAGAACGTCGAGAAACACTTCGGCGCCACGCGCGCCGTGCGCGACCTGTCCTTTGCCGTGCCCAAAGGCAGCCTGTGCGGCTTCCTGGGGCCCAACGGCGCCGGCAAGAGCACGACCATTCGGATGATCATGTCGATCATCACGCCCGACCGCGGGCGGGTCCGCGTGCTCGGCAGCGACGCGGCGCACACCAAGGATCGCATCGGCTACCTGCCCGAGACCCGCGGCCTGTACCCGCGCATGCGCGTCAGGGAGTACCTGGCCTATGTCGGGCGCCTGAAGGGGCTGACCGGCGCCGACGCGCGCGGGCGGGTGGCGGCCAACCTCGACGCGATGGGCCTCGGTGAGGTGGCCGATCAACGGTGTCGCGCGCTCTCGAAGGGCATGCAGCAGAAGGTGCAGATCGTCGCGGCGCTGGTGCACGAGCCGGAGCTGCTCATCTTGGACGAGCCCTTCAGCGGCCTCGATCCGGTCAACGTCGAGCGGCTGAGCGCCACGATCCGGGGGCTGCGCGATCGGGGGGTCACGATCCTCTTCAGCACCCACGTGCTCGATCAGGCCGAGCGCCTGTGTGACCGCGTGATCCTGGTGCACCACGGCGAGAAGCTGCTCGACGCGACGCTGGCCGAGGTGCGGGCCCAGTTCGACCCGCGCACCCTCGACGTCGAGCTCCTCGACGAGGCGGCTTCGCTGCCCGTTGATTTACCGGGCGTGTGCGCGATCGAGCGCCTGGATCGGCAGCGCTTCGAGGTTCACCTGGAGCCCGACGCCGATCCGCAGGAGACCCTGCGGGTGGTGGCCCAACGGTGCGCGGTCCGCAGCGTCGCGCTCCGCCGCCTGAGCCTGCGCGAGGTCTTCGTGCAGCTGGTGGGCGACGCGGGCGCGCCGTCGGACGAGGTCGGCTGATGCGGCG
>CALBMW010000209.1 GCA_937896275.1 uncultured Myxococcales bacterium | reverse complement strand
CCTCGTGGAGCTGGTGCGCGCCCACCGCTCCACCCTGATCTTCGCCAACAGCCGCCGCCTGGCCGAGCGCCTGGCGGGCGCGCTCAACGAGGTCGCGGGCTGCGAGCTCGTGCTGGCCCACCACGGCTCCCTGGCCCGCGACGCGCGCGCCGACGTCGAGGACCGCCTGAAGCGCGGGCTGCTCCCGGGCCTGGTGGCGACCTCCTCGCTCGAGTTGGGCATCGACATGGGCGCCATCGATCTGGTGGTGCAGCTCGAGGCGCCCCCCTCCGTGGCCTCGGGCCTTCAGCGCATCGGGCGGGCCAACCACGACGTCGGGGGCGTCTCGCGCGGCATCATCTTCCCCAAGTATCGCGGCGACCTGCTGGCGGCGGCGGCGGCGGCCGAGGCCATGCTCGACGGTCGCGTCGAGGCCGTGCGCTACCCGCGCAACCCGCTCGACGTGCTGGCGCAGCAGATCGTCGCCATCGTGGCCATGGCGCCCGTCGAGGCGGACGCGCTCTACGATCTGGTGCGCCGCGCCGCCCCCTTCGCCGAGCTGGCGCGCGCCTCCTTCGACGGCGTGCTCGACATGCTCAGCGGGCGCTACCCCAGCGACGACTTCGCCGAGCTGCGCCCGCGCCTGACCTGGGATCGCCTCGCGGGCACGCTCACCGCCCGGCGCGGCGCGCACCAGACGGCGGTGATCAACGGCGGCACGATCCCCGACCGAGGCCTCTACGGCGTTTTCCTGGCGGACGGTCAGGGCGGGGGCAGCCGCCGGGTGGGCGAGCTGGACGAGGAGATGGTCTTCGAGTCGCGGGTGGGCGACGTGTTCCTGCTCGGGGCCTCGTCCTGGCGCATCGAGGAGATCACGCACGACCGCGTGCTGGTCACCCCCGCGCCCGGCGAGCCGGGGCGCATGCCGTTCTGGCGGGGCGACCGCCCCGGCCGCCCCTTGCCCTTCGGCGAGGCCATCGGAGCGCTGGCGCGCGCGCTCGGCGAGCGCTCGACCGAGGCCGGCGTGACCTTGCTGCGCGAGGCTCACCGCCTCGACGAGCGGGCCGCGCGCAACCTGGTGGCCTACCTCGAGGATCAGCGCGAGGCCACGGGCGCTGTGCCCACCGATCGCTGCGTGGTGGTCGAGCGCTTCAAGGACGAGATCGGCGACTGGCGCATCTGCGTGCTCTCGCCCTTCGGCGCCCGCGTGCACGCGCCCTGGGCCACCGCCGTGATGGCCCGCCTGCTCGAGGTGCACCACGTCGAGGTCGACGTGGTCTGGTCCGACGATGGCATCGTCTTCCGCCTGCCCGAGGGCGACGTCGAGCCGACGCTCGACCTGTTCTTTCCCCCGCCCGAGGAGATCGAGGATCGCGTCGTGCGCCGGCTGGCCGAGACCTCGCTCTTCGCGGCCCGCTTTCGCGAGAACGCCGGGCGCGCGCTGCTGCTCACCCGACGCCGGCCGGGGCAGCGGACGCCCCTCTGGGCCCAGCGCCGGCGATCCGCCGGATTGTTGAGCGTCGCCGCGCAGTTTCGCGACTTTCCGGTCGTGCTCGAGACCTACCGCGAGTGCCTGCAGGACGTCTTTGACCTGCCCGGGCTGACCGATCTCATGCACCGCGTTCGGCGACGCGAGGTGCGGGTGGTCGAGGTCGAGTCGCGCGCACCCTCGCCCTTCGCGTCGGCCCTGCTGTTCAACTACGCCGCCAACTTCATGTATGAGGGCGACGCGCCGCTGGCCGAGCGACGCGCCCAGGCGCTGAGCATCGATCCCGCCCTGCTGGCGCAGTTGTTGGGTAAGGCGGCGCTGCGGTCCCTGCTCGACGCGGGCGCGATCGAGGACGTGGAGCGGCAGCTTCAACGGCTGGAGCGGCCGGCGACGCATCGCGACGCGCTGCACGATCTCTTCCTGTCGCTGGGCGATCTGACGGCCGACGAGGTGGCGGCGCGGGTGTCCGACGCGACCGAGGGCGCCACTTGGCTGGCCGATCTGCGCACCGCTCGGCGGGTCACGCGGGTGCGGGTGGGCGGCTGTGATCGCTTCATCGCCGCCGAGGACGCCGGGCGCTTTCGCGACGCCCTGGGGGTGGTCTCGCCGCCCGGTCTGCCCGAGGCCTTCCTGGACCGCGTGGCCGATCCCCTGGGCGATCTGGTGGCGCGCCACGCGCGGACGCACGGGCCCTTCGCGGCCGGCGATCTGGCGGCGCGCTTCGGCCTGGGGGTGGGCCCGGTCGAGGAGGCGCTGCGGCGGCTCGCCGGCCGGGACAAGGTCGTCGAGGGGGAGTTCGTGCCCGGTGGCCGCGGCGCCGAGTGGTGCGACGTCGAGGTCTTGCGACGCATCAAGCGGGCCTCGTTGGCGCGGCTGAGGCGCGAGGTCGAGCCCATGGAGCAGCCGGCCCTCGCGCGCTTCGCCCTGGCCTGGCACCAACTCGACCGCCCGGGTCGTGGGCTGGACGCGGTGCTCGACGCGGTGGAGCGGCTGCAGGGGCTGCCCCTGCCGGCCTCGGTGCTGGAGCGCGAGATCCTGCCGGCGCGGGTCCTGGGTTACGCCCCTGGCGATCTCGACGCGCTGTGCTCGGCGGGCGAGATCACGTGGCGCGGCGTGGGCGCTCTCGGCTCCAGCGACGGGCGGATCGCGCTCTACCTGACCGATCAGGCGCCGTTGCTGGCGCCGCCGCCCCAGGCGGTGGAGGATCCGCTCGCGTTGCGCTTGCTCGAGGCGCTCGACCGCGGCGGCGCGCTCTTCTTCGACGCGTTGGCACAGGCGGTGGGTGGCTACCCGGGCGTGGCGCTCGTCACCTTGTGGGATCTGGTCTGGGCGGGCGCGGTGACCAACGACACGCTGGTGCCGGTCCGAGCGCTCCTGGGCAAGACGCTGTCGCGACGCGCGCCGCCGCGGCACGCCGCCTTCCGCTCCCGCCGGCGGGGCCTGCCCGGCAGTGAGGGGCGCTGGACGCGCGTGCCGCCCCCCTCGGACGACGGCCTCACCGCGCGCCGCACCGCCCAGGCCCGGCTGCTGCTGGCGCGCCACGGGGTGCTGACCCGAGAGGCCATGAGCGTCGAGGCCGTGCCCGGCGGCTTCTCGGCGGTCTACCCAGTGCTCAAGGCGATGGAGGAGGCCGGCCAGGTGCGCCGCGGCTACTTCACCGCCGGGCTGGGCGCGACCCAGTTCGCCCAACCCGGCGCGGACGACCGCCTGCGCGCCTGCCGCGAGCCCGACGAGGCCGAGCCCGCGCGCGTGCTGGCTGCCACCGATCCCGCCAACGTGTACGGGGCCGCGCTGCCCTGGCCCGAGACCGAGGCCGGCCGGCCCGAGCGCGCGGCCGGCGCGCGGGTCGTGCTGCACCAAGGCCAGCTGATCGGCTTCGTGACGCGCGGCGGGAAGGGGTTGATGAGCTTCCTGCCCGAGACCGACCCCGAGCGCGATCGCGCGGCGCGGGCGCTGGCCCTGGCCCTGGCAGCCGAGCCGACGCGCACCGGCGGCCATGGTCTGACGCTCGAGACGGTCGACGGGGCCTACGCGGCGCAGAGCCCGCTGCGCGCGCTGTTCGAGGAGGCCGGCTTCCGCGCCACCCCCGAGCACCTGGTGCTCCGCGGCGCGCGCGGCCGGCGCTAGCGTCGCGAGCCGGGGCGTGGGGCGCGCCGAGGGATCGCCCGATCGCGGCGCGATGATGACCGGCGAACGGCT
>CALBMW010000208.1 GCA_937896275.1 uncultured Myxococcales bacterium | reverse complement strand
TCGCCTTGAGGTCGTCGTCGGTCAGACCAGCCACCTTGCCGGTGCCCTTGCCCGCAGAACGGCGCCGGTCGCGCGCCGCGCCATCCGCGGTGGCCATCGCGACCCCCGATGTTCCCTCGAACGCGTCGGCGATCGTCACGTCGGCCGCGCCACCCTTGAGGGAGTCGACCAAGCCGCCGGGGCCCTCGCCGCCCAGGGTGCCCAGCTGGCTCAGCACTGTCTGGTCCGTGACCTTCTTCTTGATGTCGCGAAGGCGCGCCTCCTTGGCCTCGGCGGAGGCCGGCTCGCCCGCCGCCTTGGGCTCGACCTTTGGCTCGACCTTCGGCGCCCGCACGGGCTCCGGTGGCTTCTCGGCCACCTCCTCCTTGATGTCGCCCTCGTCGTCCTTCTTGTCCTCGGCGGAGTCGGTGGCCTTGGGCGGCGCCTTGTCCGGCTTCTCGACCAGCATCTGGACGAAACGGTCGGGCAAGGTGTTGATGCCGTGCGGGGGCTCCGGATAGTCGCGCGTCACGAGGAAGGTGACGGTGAACACCTGAAAGACGAAGCTGCCGAGGATGATGCTGGCGAAGGGCCAGTCCATGCCCTTGATCCAGCCGCCGCGCACCGCGGCCGGCAGCTGCAACTTCGAGGGCGGTGGGGGCGGCGTCACGAACTGGAACAGCAGCGTGACGTCGTCCACGACGACCTTGCCGCGGCTCTTCTCCGAGAGCGACAACACGTACTGGTCGCCCCGCTTCTTGGCGAGGTTCTGGTCGCGCAGCGCACGGAAGTCCAGCACGGCGTCGTCGACCGACACCTTGCCCGACATGCTGTCCTTGAAGTTGAGGGTGTAGGCGCCGCCCTTCAACTCGAACAGCGTCAAGCTCTTCGGAATCCCGCTGGACGGAAGCACGAAGGTGTTGCGCGGCGACTGCCCGACCGTCACCGACTCACGCTTCCGAAGCAGGCGCTCCTCGATGATCTTGCCGTTCTGGATGATCCCGATACGCAGGATCTTACGGTCCCTGCCTTGCGCCATTTCCGAGCGTCCTTTCGCCGTCAGCGACGCGTGCTCAACGTTCGCTTCATTCCATCGGACCGCCGGACCTCGGCCTGAAGCCCGGGGGGTCGCCGCACAGTGCTGCTGCGGCTTGCCTCCGATTGGACAATCTCATCACGCACAGGTTCCGCCCGAGTCGCGGCCAATCTGCACTCGGCAACCACACGCCGCCTCCGGTGGCTCGGCCCGACACCGACCGCGCGATCGCCGCCACGGCCCCTCGCGAGCGTGTGGCCGACGTACGTTGCGGAGTGAGGGTATCGACCGGGCCGGTGCGATGCAACCACCTTGGTCGCATGTCGCCCCTCTCCCGCGGAGGACCGGCGACGCGCGCAAGGCATTGAAAACAAAGGAGAGAGGAGAGATGGCAGGGGACGTCTCGCCGTGCTCAACCGCCGCGCTGAGCACCCTTGAGCACCGCGAACTTGAACTTCTGAAACTCGGCCTGACCTGCGGTGTAGAGCACCTCGGTCACGAGACGGTAGGGCGTCTCTTCGTGGGCGATGATCGTGAGCACGCCGTCAAACTTCGATCCGGCGAGCCGCGACATCTCCTTCTGGCGGGTGGCCTCCTGCTCGAGCGCGTCGAACAACGGCTGGATGTTCAGGCTGGTCTCGTCGCCACCCTTGTGGGCCTTGTCGACCGTCCCATCCTTCACGGCCACCACGGCCTTGTCGTTCACGACGATCCCCCGCGCGGTCACCGTCACGGCGGCGCTCGGATCGGGGTTGATCTCGGTGGTCGACGCCGGAAGCTTCAGGTCCTCGCCCGAGTCCACGCGCAGAGGGTCCACGCTGTAGTTCATCAGAAGGAACACGAGGATGATGGTCATCGCGTCCATCAACGAGTTGATGGTGACCCCCACATCGCCCGCGGGCAGGCGCCGCGCCTTGCGACCCTTGCGCTGTGCCTGGGCCTGCTCCGCAACCCAGTCCGCGATGATCTCCTCGCGGGTGCGGTGTTCCTTCTTGGGGATCTTGGTGTGATGCGCCATCGTGTCCTACTCCCGCAGCCTTACTGCGCCACGGCGAACACGACGTCGGGCCAGAGCAGCTTCACATTGTTGCCGTCGTAGTCCACGGTCGCCGTGCGGAACGCCGCCAGGTCAGGATAGCTGTTCTCCGAGAGTCGGATCCGAATCGAGTCCATGGTCTGAATCATGATCTTGAAAGGGATTCGCGAGTCCGCCGTGAGGTTCACGATGGTCTCCTCGGGGAACTTCTCCTTGATCTGCACCAGCATGTTGTACAGCGCGACGTAGTCGTAGTTCTCGCCGCTCTTGGCGATCTTGGGCCCAGCGCCGGTCGCTGCGGCCGCCGGGTCGTCGCCCGGCACGGCCTCGGGCGCGATGCCGAGCACCGTGTTGATGTCGGCGCCGGTCGCGGTGATCCGAAAGCCATCCTCGCCGACCGCCACGGTCAGGTTGAGCGGCTTCTGTTCATCGTCGTCCGGCGCTGCCTGACCCATCCCGAACTTCGGAGCGTTCACGTTGATGACGCCGATCTTCACCAGGGCGGTGCCCAAGAGAACCATCGGGATCAGGCAAACGACGAGGTTCATGATCGGGACCAGGTTGAGGTCCTCGATCTTGTCATCGAATGGCTTTTTGTTCCTACGAGCCATCGAGCGTTCCTCCGCTAGTTTCCGGTCACGCGGACCACCACCACGGCGGCCCGGTCAGCATCGTCCGATTGGACAGCCGGAAGTTCTAACGGTTCTCCCCAGCGCCGCCATGCAGGCGAGAGATGAGCAGGTTCTCGAGCTTGACCGAGTACTGGTCGATCTCGTCGATGATCTTCTTGGTGACCGAGGCGAGGAAGACCTGCGCCCCCAGGCACGGGATGGCGACGATGAGCCCGAAGGCCGTCGTGTTCATGGCGATCGAGATACCGTTCGCCAACATCGCCTGCCGCTTGTCGGGCGGGATGGACGGATCCGAGAGGGCCTCGAAGGCCGCGATCAGACCGAGGATCGTACCGAGGAGGCCGAGCAGGGTCGCGATGTTCGCGATCTGCTGCAGCACCGCGGTGCGCTTCGTGACGACCGGGACGATCTCGAGCGTGGCCTCCTCGACCGCGTTCTGAATCTCTTCCGGGCCCTTGTTGGCGCGGGTGAGACCGGCCTTGATGACCTTGGGCAGAGCCGCCGATGGTGCCGCGTTACACAGCTTGATCGCGCGGTCGATGTTGTTGGCCATCACCAGCTTCTGGATCTGGGCCATGAACGCGGCGGCATTGATGTTGTACTTGAAGTACAAAAAGATGAACCGCTCGATCATGATGCCCAGGCCGATGATGCTCATGCCGAGGATGGGGTGCATCCAGATGCCCCCGTCAGAGTAGAACTTCGCAACCGCACCCATTCGACGTTTCCTCCTTTGGGGGTGAAGAGCAAGGCGCTTCGCGCCGGCCTTCGTCAGCCGTCTATCGGAACCGAATCAGAGACTCAGATGACGCAGAAACAGGCGACATTCTTAGCTTAAACGGGCTGGGCCCCCGATGAAATCAGCCCGCATCGTATACCACCCCGGAAAAACGGGGGATCCACTCTTTTCTCGTACGGGGCAGGATTTTGCACCCGCCCCGCGGGCAGCCCAAGGCCCCTCGGCCAGGGGCTTCAGAAGGGCTCCTTTTCGACGCTCTTGAGGATGAGCGGGATGAAGCTCTTCTTGGGCTCGAGCCCCCTGAAGTTCAGCTCGCTGCGCTGCAGAATGTAGAACGCCTCGGGCTTCTGAATGCGCCCCTCGACCCTCAACGCCTCGATCTGGATGACCCGGCCCTTGCCCTTCTTTTGGGCCTGCGCCACACCAGCCACCCCGAGCGCGACGACCGCGACGAGGCCCGCGACGTAGGACGCCGGCCGTGCCGCGCGGGCCATTCGAAGGATACGTGTCGAGAGTTGGCTCATCACTTCTCCTCGGCCGGGGCGGCATCGCCCGCCTCACCCACCCCAGGCTCGCCCGTCCCCGGATCCATGACCCCGGGCCCATCCGCGCTCGTGTCGCCCGCTTCCGTCGCGTCGTTCTCGGCGGGTGGCGGTGTCACGGGCTCGGCGGCTTCGTCAGCGGGGGCCTCGTCGGCGTCGCCTCCGCTCGGCTCGGCCTCCTGGCTCCCCCCCTCGTCTCCATCGTCCTCGACCGCCGGTGGCGCCTTGGGCTGGGCGCGCTGCTGCTCGGCACGCTTGCGTTCGACCTCGAGCTTCTTGGTGGCCTCTTGGATGTAGGCCTCGACCGGATCGTCCGAACCGCGAGCCGCCCCACTCTGCTTGTAGCGCTGAAAAAAGGCAAGAGCAGCCTCCAGACGCTGCACGGGCGCGACGTCGGGCAGCGTTCCGTCCAGATACAGTATGCCCAGGTTGAAGAGCGCGTCGGGCGAGCTGGGGCTCTGCTCGAGGGCCTTGCGCAGCACCTGGTCCGACTCGGCGTACTTCTGCTCGCCCTTGAGCGCGTTGCCGAGGTTGATCTGGGCGCTGAGCATGTCGGGCCATCGGGCCAGCGCCTTTCGGAACTGGGCCGCCGCCCCCGCGTAGTCACCGGCCTCGTGGTAGGTCAGGACGAGGTTGTTGTAGATCTCGGCCGTGGCACCGCCCGGCAGCTCGGTGGCCCCCTCGAGGGCGAGCCGCGCCTTGATCTTCTCGTCCAGCACCCGGTGGGCGTAGGACAGACGCGCGAAGATCTCCGGGTTCTCGGGGTCGAGCTCCTTCGCGTTGCGCAGAATCGCGGCTGCGAGCTCGCTCATGCCCTTTTGCTGGTAGGCCGCCGCGAGCGTGATCATGGCCGAGACGTTCTTCTCGTCCGCCCGGAGCAAGACCTTGCTGTCGCGGATGACCTGCTCGGGCGATCCGCCCGCCACCAGCCGCACCCGGTTGGCGGCGTCGCGCAGCGCCAGACTGTCGGGCGCCCGCGCGAGTTGTTGCTCGGCGAGGGCCTGAGCGCCGGCCCGGTCCCCCGCGCGCAGGTGCAAGTTCGCGGCGGCGATGACGGCGGCCCCGAACTCGGGCTGAACCTGCAGCGCGCCCTCGTAGGACTGACGGGCGATGTCGTTGTGGCCCTGCCATTCGGCCAGCACGCCCAGGTTGTAGTAGGCCTCCGCCGAGCGCGGATCGGCCCTCAGCGCGGCCCTGAAGCGCTCTTCGGCGCTCGACAGGTCACCGTCGGCGGCCAGCGCCAGCCCTTCGGCGACGAGCGGGCGGGCGGCTTGCCGCGCCGACTCCTCGTCCACGGCGGCGCTCGAGG
>CALBMW010000207.1 GCA_937896275.1 uncultured Myxococcales bacterium | reverse complement strand
GCGGCCTGTACGGGAGCCGCGGCGACGACGGCAGCGCCTGGTTCGAACCCGAGCTGAGCGCATGCTCGTTCCTGGGTCCGATCTGCGCTGGGGGGCTGGTCCGAGGCCGGCTGGATCTGGCGAGCTCGGGCCACTCGGCCACGCTCGACACCGACCGAAAGGGTGTGGACGTGCTGGTGCTCACCGAGATGCCGCTGCGCAGGGGCGATCTGGTCGCCAGCCCGGGGCTGGGCGTCGGAGCCGGGTGGCAACGCCGTCGCTACACGGGTGAGGAGGCCCTGGGGGAGTCGGTGGTCGTCGACTCCGGGGGCATACGAGTCGAGGGGCGGGTCGGGCTGCGGGTCCCGGTCGGTGCGCGCTTCGCGGCCGAGATGACGCTACGCGCCGGCTTGTCACCGCTGGCCCACACGGGGGCCTACGCCGAGGACGGCCTGCAGCTCGCCGGCGAGCCCCGCTGGTCCTTGGGCGCGGGCGTGGGCCTCCGCTACGGTGGGCCATGATCGGCCGCCTCATCCCGCTCCGCCGGCGCACCGGCGATCCCGGTGAGATGACCGACGAGGCCCTGGTGGCGGGCTGCGCCGCCCGCGACCCTTCGGCGCTCGCCGCGCTCTTCGACCGTCACCATCGCGACGTGCATCGCTTTCTCGCGCGCTTGCGCGGCGTCGACGATCACGTGGTCGACGATCTCGCGCAGGACACCTTCCTCCAGGCATAAGACGGGGCGCGACGCTTCCGTGGCGGGGCCGCGGTCCGAGCGTGGTTGCTCGCCATCGGCTCCAACCTGGCCAAGCAGCACGTCCGATCGGAGGTTCGACAGCGCGCCCGCGCCGCGCTGCTCGTGGCCCGGTCGACCCAGTCGCCCGCGCGGCCCGACGCGCAGGCCGAGCAGCGCGAGCTCATCGAGCGCTTGTGCGAGGCGGTCGGCGCCCTGCCCCACGATCAGCGCGTGGCCTTCCTGCTGTGCGATGTCGAGGCTTCGCGGGGCGTGGACGTGGCGCGCGCGCTGGGCATCCGAGAGGGGACCCTCTACCGACGCCTCCACGACGCACGCAAGGCGCTCGGCGCCGCCGTGCTGGGAGGTGGAACATGACGAGCCCGTCGCGCTGCCCGACCGACGCGCACTTGCTGGCCACGACCTGTAACACCCACGAGGGGGCACGCTTCGTGCTCGTGGGCGCCGCGCCCGACGAGATCGTCCGCCTCCTCGACGGCGCGCTGACCGTCGAAGTGGACCCACTCGGGCCACGCGAGCGCGTCCGCGTGGTGACCGGCGACGGCGAGGTCGAGGTGCGCGGCACGGCTTTCGAGGTGCGCGCCGAGCAGGATCAGCTGCGCGCGGTGCGCGTGCTCCACGGCCGAGTGGTGGTCCGCGGCGCGCCGCTCGAGGGGGAGGTCGAGTTGGGCCCCGGTCAGCGCTGGTTGGCCCCGCCAACTGCGCCCCCTTTCGGTCTCCCGACCGAAGCGCCCGCCGAGGCGGTGCCCCTCGAGAGGCCGCCGACGCCCGACGCGGACGGCGCGCCGGACGAGTAGCCCCGCGACGTCCCAGCGACGGAGCGGCTCGACCGACCCCGGCCGAGCGCTCCCGCGCCGAAGAAGTGCCCCGCCGAAGAAGTGCCCGGCACTTCGAACTTGCACTTCGAACTTGCACTTCGAACTTGAAGAAGTGCCCGGCACCTCGAACTGGCACCTCGAACTGGCACCTCGAACTGGCACCTCGAACTGGCAGCACCTCGAACTGGCAGCACCTCGAACTGGCAGGGCGTCGGCCTCCGCCGCCAAGAAGGACCCGACTCCTCGCGCTGGCCCACGATGTCGGGGACAGCGTCTTGTGCGAACGCGCGGCTGCCTCCAAGCTGACCGCACCGGACCCGACCGACCGCGCCAGGGGAGAGAGGGGATTGATGACGACTCGTGCGACCTCGACACTGCTGCTCGCGTGGGCGGTCGGTGCGATGACCGGCTGCAGCAGCCACGATGAGGGTTCGACGGGCGAGGGCGGCCAGCTCACCTTCAACGCCGGCGTGGCATCCGACGCGCCCCTCGCCTCGCTCGAGCCCGATGACCTCGACGCGCTCTGCGGCGAGTTGGCGCGCCTCAAGACCTTCTCCGTCGAGCAAAGCTGCACGCTCCGCGCGGCCACGCAGGCCATGGACCGTGCGGACTGCGAGACCCGCGCGGCCGAGTGCTTCGAGGACCGCCGGGCTGCGCTGGAGGACGCCAACGACCTGCTCACCTGCCGACTGAAGCTCGAGGGGGACTTCGCCGACTGCGGCGACGCGACCGTGGGCGAGTTCGAGGTCTGCCAGACGGACTCCGCGATCGCGGGCTACGGCCCACTCGCGGGCATCACCTGCGCAGACGCCCCGGTGACCATGGAAGACCTCGCAGGCGCGGGGGCGCCCGACGGCGAGCAGCCGCAGAGCTGCGCCGCGATCGAGGCGAAGTGCAAGTGACGGTGGCCCTCCGCTGAAGCGCCGGGGCGCCGTCGGCGCCGGTACACGCGACCTTCGACGAGGCGAGGCCTTGATCACCCAGGACGCAGCGCACGATGAGCGAGCGCGCCGACTCCACGACCCTGACGCGCCGCGCTGTCCGGGGGTCGATGCTCCTGGCGGCGGCGGCCACGCTGGCCTGGCTGCTGTGGCCAACCGGTGAGCCGACCGCTCGGCCAGCGAGGACCGGCGAAGCGGCGCGCGCGCGCCGTCGGGACCTCGATCCTTCACGCGCACCGGACCACCGCCCAGCAGCGACGCGCCCCTCGGCCGCCGCCCATGCCGCAGGGCCCGGCGCCGCGCGGGAGCGATCGCCTGCGACCGACGCCGCGACCGACGACGCGACCGAGCAATCGGTCGCGGCACGGCCGACGCCCCTCCTCCCTGAGTCCGACCCGCCGCCCTCGGCCCGCGAGGTCTCGCCCGCCGAGCTCGAGATGATCAACGACTGCGACGAGGCGGTGGACGTGCTGTGGGTCGACTTCCACGGCCGGGAGCGTCCTTGGGGTACCATCGCGCCCGGTGGGCGCTGGGCCACACGGACGCTGCGCGGGCACACGTGGCGCGTGCGTCAGGCCGCGCCCCAGCGAGGGCTGGTCACGCAGTACACGCCCCTGCTGGCCGCGCGCTCGCGCCTCTGGGTGTGCGGCTTCGACGCGCCCGAGGATGCGATCGACGGCGTCACGCCCATGAGCCCGCCGGACGCCGGTGCCACGGCCGAGGACCTTGTCCCGCGGTGCGCCGCGGCAACCGATGAGCGCTCGGCGCCGCGGAGCTGCTCACCTGTCTCCTACGAGCCCTCGACCATGCACTTCGCCAACGACTGCGCCGACACGGCGGTCCGGGTGCTGTGGTTGACCATGGACTGCGCCGAGGTGCAGTACGCCTTCGTTCCGGCGGGCGAACGCTTCGAGCTGGCGACCTACCTCGGACACCGCTGGCGCGTTCGCGCTGCCGCCGACGACCGTTGGCTCCGCGACTTCGAGATCGACGCCAAAGCGGCCACGTCGCTCGCCTGCGACTGCGCCCCGGCCGAGGAGTGAGGCCGGTACCGGGCTCCGCGGTCGTCCCGGGCCCAGGTGGGGGCCATGATCAACGAATCGGGGCATTGCATGACTGCCTCCCCACTCCCGGGAAGCTCTCCGGCACGAGGCGCCCCGCACTTCTTCTGGGTCGCGGCGGCGGGGCAGCGATGAGCGTCATCGGATTCCGAGCCCGACACCTCGAGTCGGGCCCCACCGTGACCCCGGTCAGAGCAGGGTCTCGAGCCACCGCCGCACGTCGGCGTCCGCCACCCGCGTTCCGAGAGCATCCCCTGCCTGCGACCGCGAGACCACCTTCGCGCAGGCATGAGGTGCCTTGGCCGCGAAGAACTTCGCCCCCACCTTCTTGCCGCTGCGCCGGTCGTACACCCGGACGTCGATGTCGTGCTGCGTCCGGTGCTTCTCGAACTCTCCCTTGGACCCATACCGACACGTGCCCAGCTGCTTGATCTTCGGCGTGCCCACCGCCACCAGATCGACGTCCCGTAGCATCTTCCGCGACGCCAGACCCAGCGTGGACACGCTGTAGCCGACCTCTACGTACAACATGATCGTCACGGCGTCGGCGGCGTCCGCGCCGGCAAAACGGATCGGCCCCTTCTCGAGCCCCTGAAAGATGGGACCCAGCGTCAAGCCGGGCAGCGTGAGGCGCCCGGTGAGCGCCTGGCCGCCAGCGAGCGCGATCGCGACGGGCACCAGCACCGGATATCTGCCGGTCCTTCCGATCTTGGTGAG
>CALBMW010000206.1 GCA_937896275.1 uncultured Myxococcales bacterium | reverse complement strand
CGTACATCATCAACTTTCCAGTCTTCAGCGGGGCCGCGCCGCTCGGCCTGATGGAGATCTACGAGGGCACGGGGCCCAGCTGCCTGACCGCGGCCTCGGCGATGCCCAACCTCGCCTTGCTGCTCAGCGTGCCCTTCGGCGCGAGCACCAGCAACACCTACTTCGGCAAGACCGACGTCAGCATCGGCCTGTCGGGCTGGTTCGCCGCGGGCCAGCAGAACGCCAGCACCCAGGTGCTGCGCCTGTGCGCGGCGCCCGACGGGTCGATGTGGCGCATCGTGGCGCAGCAGGTCAACGCGGTGGATGGGCGCTTGAGGCTGCAGGTGCGACGCTTCCAGCGCGCCGGGGCAGCCTGGGAGCTGATCGGCTCGGGCCGGGCGGTGGAGGTGACCTTCGCCGGTCACGCTCGCATGGTGGTGGGACAATGAGCACGCGGACCGCCGACGGCGGCTTCACCATCATCGAGATCCTCATCGCGGTCGTCGTCTCGGCGATCGGCTTCGCCGCCATCTTCTCGATGCAGATCTCGACCATGCAGGGCCACATCGCGGCGCGCGAGAACGCCGCCGCGCTGAACCTGGCGGAGCGCTTCGCCGAGGATCTGCGGGCCGAGGCCTACACCTGGACCGGCAACACGCTGCCCGGGCCGCGGCTGTCGGCGGGGGCGGGCGCGTGGCGGACCTTGACCGACGTGCCGGGCGGCCTGGGGCGGGATCCGCGCGACGGCCTGCCCGTCGATCAGAACGCGATGCCCTTCCAGGGCGACGACGCGACCGGCAGCGGGCTGGTGCGGCAGCGCTTCTGCGTCCACTACTGGATCAACCCGCTGACGGCTGCCTACAACGGCATCCTCAACGGTCGGGTTCGGGTGGTGTGGCCGCGCGATCCGCTCAACCCGCTCGCCGTGACGGCGGCCTGCACGCGCGCCGGCGCCACGGCCTTCGTCGACGACGTCTCCCGCTTCGTGAGCCTGAGCATCCCGGTCACCATCCGGAGGCACCCGCGATGAGCGCACGGCAAACCCTCCGCCGGCGCGTGGCGGCCGGCTTCACCATGGTCGAGCTGCTGATCGCCATCTTCCTGTCGGCGGTCGTGCTGCTGGCCATCTACTTCGTCTTCATCTCGAACTCGCAGCAGTACTACCGCCAGGAGCAGGTGGTGCAGATGCAGGAGGGCATGCGCTTCGCCCTCGAGTACCTCAAGACCGATCTGCGCAACGCCGGGCGGATGGCGGTCTCCAACTCGACCGACGCGGCGCGCCGCGATCCTGGCCTCTGCGCGGCGGTGCGGAACATCAACGGTCTCCAGCTCGACGACAACCTGGTGGGCGGCCAGGTGCCGGGGATCCTGGGGGGAGCGCCGAACCTCATCCGCCCCGACCGGCTCACCATGCTGGTCGACGCGTCGGGATCGGTGCCGCTGGGCACGCGGCGGGTGAGCGGCACCGTGATCGAGGTGCTCCCATCGGCGCGGCAGCTCACCACCGAGGCGCGCGCGTCCCTCGACCTGCAGGCTCGCTTCGACGGCACCTGGCGCGAGGGGCAGTACGTGCGCATCCACGCGCTGGGCAGCGACGAGAAGGACCTCGCCGTGATCACGGCGGTGGCCTACAACGGCGGCTCCCCGCAGATCACGCTCGACCGGAGCACCTGCTTGCCGACGGGCGTGTGCGACGCGGGCGGGTGCCTCGTCAACCCGGTCGAGGTGGTGCGCTACGGGCTGCAGGCCGATGCCGCCGACGACACCAACACCAAGACCGATCTGCACCGCCAGGTGCTCGACGCGCGCAACCGGAACAACGCGCTCGACGATCTGGTGATCGCCGAGTACGCGGTCGATCTGCAGGTGTGGGCTACCTACGACACGCGCGCGGACACGGCCGGCGCCGCTCCGCAGGTGCCCTATGACCTGACGCCCCAAGACGACAAGGGCAACTGGCCCGGGGCCGCCACGGAGGCGGCGGCGATGAACGCCCGGCCGGAGCGCGTGCGCGAGCTGGCGGTGTTGCTGGCGACCCGGACGCCGCGCGAGGACGAGGCGCTGCTGGTGGCGCTGAACCTGGGCAACGCCAACGCGCGCAAGGCGGCGGATCGCGTCTGGTTCGAGCTCGACCCGGGCATCGAAGGCTACGCGCGGGTCTCGACGCTGGTGGCGCGGGTCGAGACGCCCAACCTGGACCGGGGGAACTGACGATGCGCGACGACCAACGACGCGCTGCGCGGACAGGACGGCGCGGGGCGCCGGGCGAGCGGGGCAGCGCGCTCGTGCTGGCGGTCCTGATCCTGTTCGCGATGTTGGCGCTGGGCATGATCGCGATGCGCACCACCACCCAGAACATCGCCGGCTCGGGCAACCTGCGGGTGAACAAGCAGGCGCGCTACCTGGCCGAGATCGGGCTCTATCACGCGGTCACGATCATGCAGCAGCGGGGCGCCGATCTGTTGGCGCTGCTCGGGGGGCGGCGCGGCTCGATCGAGGTGAACAGCGCGGGCCAGGTGATCGCCCGGGATCAGGACGACAACGTCGTGGGGCAGGCCAACATACCGGGCCCCGACGTGCTCACGCAGGGGCCGGCGCCGCTGGGGCTGGCCAGCAGCAATGGGATGCAGCTGAGCTACACCGTGAGCGTCGAGGGCTTCTCGCCCGGGCCGGTCGCGCCGGGCTATGACCCGCTCGACATCCGAAACAACGGCGAGGTCTTCTGCCTCATGCAGTTCACCGCGCGTTCCTTCGTGGCGCCTCAGGCGCTGCCGACCCAGGTGCAGCTCGATCCGGCCGGCGCTGACGCGCGCCGGGCCGCCGCCGACACCTTCGCCGAGCACAGCCTCAAGGCCGCCGTCGTGCTCGGACCGTTCCAGACCGCCTTCTGCGTGCAGCCGTGAGGGAAGAGAGCGCCATGAACAGTCGCCGTTGTGTCGGACGCTCACGCGACAGGCTGCTGATCGCCCTGGCCGCCGCCGGGACGGTCGGCCTCGCGCTGCCGGGGGCCGCGGTGGCCCAGGGCCGGGTGAAGCCCGAGATCATGTTGCTGGTGGACACGTCGGGCTCGATGGAGCTGCGCGAGTCCTTCGACAACCAGGCGGATCGCTTCCCGATCTGCTCCGGGCCGGACGCCACGCAGCCGGAGCTCAACAAGGGCTACCAGCAGAGCCGCATCAACATCGCCAAGGAGGTCATCGCCGGATCGCCCACGCCGCTCAAGGACGCAGGCGGCAACGTGGTCCCGCATTGGTGCATCGAGCACGACGCCGCCTTTCGGGGCGGACAGAACCCGCAGCACCCCAACGATGGCTACAGCCTCGGCGCGGATCGCAACTTTCCGCACTTCCGGCCCATGTGCTGCGAGACGTCCAACGGCGCCCGGTGCGTGACCTGGGCGCCCTGTGGCGCGGATCACGGCGTCGACGGGCGGGCCTCGGACGCCGCCTCGGGGTCTGCGGCGTTGCGGGCCGACGGCATCGTTCAGCAGGAGCTTCAGCGCATCAAGTTCGGTCTGATGACCTTCGACACCGAGCCTCGGGCCGAGGTCGACGCGACCGGGCACTACTCCTTTGCCCACGACGAGCGCGACGACACGCTGCAGGTGCCGCTGGTGATCGCCAACGGCGTGGGCACCGGCACCGTGAACATGTCGGGCAACTCGGCGCGTGGGATCACGCGTCCCAACGCCGGCGCGCGCAACGAGGAGGCCCCCTTCGGCCCCCTCGTGCGCGGCAACAAGGGGCTCGTCACCGTGGGCGGCAACGAGGCCAGGGATCGGGCCATCGGCGAGTCGGCCGACGACGTGGAGCAGCACAACACCTACGTGCTCGAGAAGGTGCGGGCCATGGTGCCGCACGGCTTCACGCCCATCGCGCCGCTGCTGCACGACCTGGTGAGCTACTACGACGAAGAGAAGGACAGCGATCGCGGCTACCTGTGCCGCAAGCGGGTCGCGGTGTTGATCACCGACGGCGCGCCGACCGAGTACTACGGCGGGCAGCCGTGCAACCTGGACGTCAACTGCGGCGTGCAGGGGGCGCGGTGCGTGGTCCGCAACGGCGGTCGCGTGTGCATCTACCCGAAGGGCTATCCCTACGCGTCGCCCGAGGAGTACGCCGCGCAGCTCTTCCAGGAGCGCGACATCCCGCTCTTCGTGATCGGCTTCAACGTGGACGGGGCGGGGCAGGACAACGCGCGGGCCATCGCCGAGCTGGGCTCGCCGGGGATGGGCCTCAACGAGGACGAGCCGGGCTTCTTCCTGGCGACCGACCGCGAGGAGCTGCGGACGGCCCTGCGGCGCGTGAGCAACGCGGCGCTGCAGGGGCTGCAGTCGCGGTCGCGCCCCGTGGTGGTGACGCCGGGCAAGGGCGACGACCTGGGCAACCGGGACGTGCGGCAGTGGCGGCTGACCACCTACTCGCGGGTGCCAGGGTCGGCCGACACGGGCAAGTACGGCGAGGTCGACATCCTGGACTACGCGTGCGGCGACGTGAACGGGGTGTCGCTGCTGGTCGAGAAGGCCCGCACGCCGGTGTCCGATGACCTCGCCGCGCGCCAGGTGGCGCGCAAGGCGGTCTCGAAGAGCGTGCAGAACGGCGAGAACCTGACGGTGCTGAGCGCGCAGACCGGCGCCATCCACGCCGACGGGCGGGCGGGCGCCGTCAACGAGGGGGTGCTGCGCAGCCTGCTCGACGCGGCCGCCCCCGGTGACCCCGCGCTGGGCGATCCCTTCAAGCTGGCGATCGACACGCTGGACGGTTTTTCGGGCGAGGAGAGCTTCAACGAGGACGGCACGCGCCGGCACCGCAGCATGGCCGAGCTGCTCGAGGGCGACGTGGTGGCCATCCAGGCCCCTCGGCTGGGCGTGCGCAGCGCGAGCTACCAGCGCTTCCAGGCGGACCACGCGGCGCGGCCCACGGTGATCGCCACCGGGGCGGCCGACGGACTGGTTCACTTCTTCCGCGCGGTCGATGGGCACGAGGTGGTCAACTTCATGCCGCGCACGACGTGGCAGCGTGTGTCGCGGGGCGCCTACGCGGTGGATGGGCCGCTGACGGTCGCCGACATCGCCGCCTGCCGCAGCCTCGGCGCGGGGCGGCGCGACTGCCCGGCCGAGGCCGACGCGCTGACCTTTCGCACCGTGCTGGCGGGCGGCGTGGGTCGGGGCGGGGCCAACCTCTTCGGCCTGGACGTGACCGGCCTGACGACGCTGGCGGCCGCCGATCAGGACGCCCAGCCGCTGTTCGCGCCGCAGGTGTGGCCGGTCGGCCAGACCAACACCGGCGCATGGGACGTCACGAACAGTGAGCAGGACTACCTCGGCTACTTCGACGGGAAGCTGGGGCGG
>CALBMW010000205.1 GCA_937896275.1 uncultured Myxococcales bacterium | reverse complement strand
CTCGAGGTCGCCCTTCTTGTACCAGGCCCAGCCCAGGTTGTTGTGACCGTGCCCCGGCGTGACGTAGAGCACGTTGGACGTCAGGGCCGTGAACGCGGTGATGGCCTCGTCGAAGCGCTCCGTCGCCAGGTAGACCGCGCCCAGGTTGTTCTGGGCCAGGAAGTTGTCGTGCTGCAGCTCGATGGCCCGCTTGTAGTGGCGCTCGGCGTCGATCCAGCTCTCGCGCCCCATGAAGATCAGGCCCGCGAGCAGGTGGGTCTTCGACTCGTCGGGGTTGAGGTCGAGGCTGACGAGCACCTCTTGGAGGGCCGCGTCGGCGTTGGCCTTCTGCTGGTCGAAGTAGTGCCCGTAGGCCAGATCGTAGTGGTACTTCGCCTGCTCCTGCTGCTTCTTCACCTGCTCGCGGGAGGGGCCGCAGGCGGCGAGCGGCAGGGCGACGGCGAGCAGCAGCGCGACGACGAGCAGCGACCACGACGGACGCCGCGGGCGAAGTGTCGACAGTAGGGTGCCCGGCCCAAACATGGCGCCCGGCTTAACACAGCCCCCCGGCGGCGTCAACGCGCGCCCGCCGGGCTCGGCGGCCCTCAACCGTGCGTCTCGCGCAGACCGTCGACCGGCGGAAATCGGGCGCCTCGCAGCGCCGGAATCAGGGTGGCCACGAAGGTGATGATCAGCGCGCCACCGGCGGCCATGGCGTAGTCCAGCGGCTCGAAGACCACGGGCAGGCGGGAGATGCCGTAGACCTTGGGATCGAGCGCGATGCCGTTGGCCAAGAGCCCCTCGCACAGCGCGTAGGCCCCAATGAGTCCGAGCACGGTGCCCATCACCGCCATCGCCATGCCCTCGAGCACGAAGATCCGCAGGATGCCGTCGTCGCGCGCGCCCATGGCCTTGAGGATGGCGATGTCGCGGGTTCGCTCCAGCACCAGCACGATGAGCATGCAGGCCACCAGGCACGAGGCGAGGACCACCATCACGGACAGCACCAGCAGGATCGCGATGCGCTGGTAGGTCAGGCTGGCGAACAGGTTGCGGTTCTGGCGGCGCCAATCGAGCACCGAGTAGCTGTCCTCGCCGAGCGCGGCCCGCACCCGCCGGGCCACCTCGCCGGCCTCGAGGGGCCGCTCGACGGCGACCTCGATGCCCAGGACCGCGTCCCCGCTGCCAAAGAAGCGCTGCGCCACGCTCATCTCGAGGTAGGCCAGGCGGGCGTCATACTCGTGAAAGCCCGCGCTGAAGACGCCGATGACCCGGAACGGGCGCGTCGAGGGCGCGCCCGACTGGCCCTTCCACTGATCGGGGTCGAGCGACTCGAGCGGCGAGACGAGCGTGATCAGGTCGCCCGCGTGCACGGCCAGCTTTCGGGCCAGCTCGCCCCCCAGGACGATGCTCTCGATGGCGTCACGCGACGGCAGCGCGAGATCCTGCAGGTGGCCCTCGATCATATAGTCGTCCACGGCCAGCACCTCGGCGGCCTGGGCGGGGCGGATGCCCTTGACCACCGCGCCGGTCGTGCCGCCCCGACCCGAGAGCATCGCCTCGTTGAAGGTCATGGGCGAGGTGGCGATCACCCCCGGCACCCGGCGGATGCGCTGCTCGATCTCGCGATACTCGGTGAAGCGCAGGCCATAGTCGCGCACGAAGACATGCGCCGTGACGCCCAGCACCTTCTCGCGGAAGGCCTGCTCGAAGCCGGTCGTGACCGAGAAGCCGCCGACCACGGCGGCCACGCCCAGGGCGACGCCCATGACCGCCAGCCAGGTGACCACCGACAGGGAGCGTTTCTTGCGCGCCCGCAGGTGTCGGGCCGCGATGAGGTACTCGTAGCGCACGGTCTCTCCGCGCGGTGGGCGGGCCGGCAGGCTGCCCCACGGGGCGGCGCGGCGCAAGCCCCGCCGACCGGGCACGCGTCAGCCCTTGATCTCGCCCTCGCGACCGCGGTGCTCGGGGTGCTCGTTGATGAAGGCGAGTTGGCCCTCCGGCGTGATGCGGATCACCAGATCGGCGCGGCCGACGAGGGCTTGACAGCCCAGGCGGCTGATCGCCTGGACGTCGGTCGCCTTGCCCAGGATGTCGTCCTCGGCGTCGTCCATCTCGGCGAGCGACTCGAAGCCCTCGACCACGTGCACGTGGCAGGTGCTGCACGCGCAGTTGCCGCCGCAGGCGTCGCCGATCGGCGCGTGCGCGGCGTAGGCCGCCTCTTGCAGCGACGTGCCGGGCGGGACGTCGACGTCGACGGGCTCGGGCAGGAGGAAGGTGGGCAGGAATCGAACGCGCGGCATCGGCTCGGTCTCGGCGAAGGTTGGTGAGGGCCCAAACGATGCCGCGAGCGCACCCCAGGTCGCGCGGCGCTCAGGGATCGGTGGTCAGCTCCGCGTACACGCCGCGCTGATTGGGGTCGCCGCTGGCGTTGAACATGCCCGAGGTGCAGTAGGCCGTCGGGTAGTTCAGCGGCGCCGGGCGGGCGGTGTACTTGGCGCAGGGCGGGTTCGACGCCGGCTCGATGGGCACGTCCGACAAGCGCCGCCACGCGGCCCAGGCCACGTTCACGTTCGAGAGGGCCGCCTTCAGGGTGATCAGGTATTGCCCCTTCTTGCCGCCCGCGCCGACCTCGGCCCAGTCCATCACCGGCACCACCACCGGCAGCTCGCCGCTGACCAGGCTCAGCGGCCGGAGCCACTCCAGCAGCGGCCCGCGCGAGGCGTCGTCCGTGCCCGGGCTGCCATTCCACGGGGCCTGCGTGTGGGCGGGGATCATCGAAATCGCCAGAAAATCCGCCGTCTTGGCGCCGCCCCTGCCGTCGGTGAGCAGGGGCTGCACGGTCAGCCGACTGGCGGCGAGGAGCGCGTCGAGGCCGTCGGGGTCCAGATCCTGCGCGGCGGCGACCTCGGGCGCGGTGAGGGTGCGGAGCACGGACCAGCTGATACCCGGGCCGACCTGCACCTCGGCGTTGACCGCCTTGATGGCCCGGTAGACCTCCCGATAGAGCGTCACGAAGTTCGTGTAGTCGTCGTGGCGAACGGTGTCGTCGAGGCGCAGATGGAAGTACTGGTTCATGTCGAGGCCCACGGTGACGTAGGCCAGATCGGGCAGGCCCGCGAGATCCTCGAAGGCGGCCACGATCGCGGCCCGATGCTCGAGGTTGTCGAAGCGCGGATCGTCGCTGTCCCCCCCCTGCTCGAAGCAGACGTCGAGGACGGCGCTGCGATCGGGCGAGAGCAAGTCGACGTTGACGGCCACGCGGTCCCAACTCAGCGCGGGATCGTCGGCCTTCAGCTCAGCGATGACGCGCTCGGCGGCGCGCCGTGGCTGGGCTTCGGCGGCGAGGCTTGGCGACGTGCAGCGCGTGTTGAGGCTGTCGACGTAGGGCCGGGCGATGACCAGCAGACCGAACCGCTCGGCCAGATCTGCGCCCGTGACGCCCACGCTGCCCGCGTTCACGATGGGCAGGTCGTCATCGTCGATGATGAGCCCTCGCTGCGCCTTGGCCCAGTGACCGGGACCATCGCCCAGGGCAGGCAGCGCCGGCGACGGCTCGATGGGCGCCTCCTCGTCGACCACCTTGTCTTCGCATGCGCACAGCAGGGCGACGCAGGCCGCCATCAGGGCGGGGCGGCGCAGACCGCCTCGACGGAGAGACTGCTTCACGGGGACCTCGGGGCGGGCTCGGTGAATCACGGCTGATTCAATAGATGATGAAGTCGTTGGCCGGCTTGCTCTCCGCGGGCTTCGGCTTGGGGCCGGCCGCCTTGCTCGCCGTGCCGTCCTTGTTCTTCTTGGGGGCGGGGTCCTCTTCGACGACCCGGGTCAACGTGTCGTAGCTCGGACGCCCCGACTCCATGTCCACGGTGTGCTCGACGCCGGTGAGCCGATCGACCACGTCCGTGTCGACCTCGGCCACGTCCCCCATGATGTCCGACATCAGGCCCTCGGCCCGCGCGCTCTGGGAGGGCGCCACCGGCCGCTCCTCCTCCGAACGCTTGCGCTCCAGCGCCAACCCCTCGTTCTTCTCGACGAACTTCATCACGAAGGTGCCGAAGAAGCCCGTGCGGTCCTCGACGATGAGGTGGGTCAGGCCGTCCTCCCAGTGCGCGGCGAGCATCACCTTCTTGCCCCCCGCGCTGTCGGTGTCGACCGCCAGCGGCGCGCCGTACTTGCTCTTGACCTGATCGACGAAGCTCGGGAATGGCACTTTGGTGCTGACACCGGTGTTGTAGGCCACCAGCACCTTCCACAGCCGGTCCTCGAGGAAGAAGAAGTAGCGCTGGGCGTCGCGCTCGTCGATGCGCAGGACGGACTCGTCGTTGTTGGCCTTGAAGTCGTCGGCGATGAGCGAGGACTCGTAGCCGGTGCGCTGGCCGCTGAAGCTGATGAAGGTCTTCTCGATGGCGGCGAAGGCGGCGCTCTTCTCGCGCAGGATGCGGTCGACCTGAAGCGTGTCGCTCGTCTTCTCGAGGCGCTCCTCGTAGCGCGCGTCGAGGTCGGCCTTGAGCTTGGCGAGCACGGCCTGGTGGTTCGCGCCCCAGTCAAGGGTGCCCAGGCAGGCGCTGATGCCCTCTTTGGGCTTGGGGGCGGCGTCCGCGGCGACGGCGGCGGTGGGGGTCGCCTCGCCGAAGTCGTCGTCCGGCTGGGCCCGGGCGGTGGTCGGGGCGAGCGCGAGGAGCGAGGCCGCGGCGAGGGCGCGCGCGGCGACGGAGCAGAGCTGGGAACGATTCATGGCATCCTCCGGCCGAGACCGGGCACCCAACGGCGCAGCCGGTCCGCAGGGGTCCGAAAATACGGCGCATTATAGACCACAGCGGCCGCCCTCCGCGCAAGTCGTCGCCGGGGGCTCCGCCAGCCCGCGGGTTGGGTTCCGGTTGACAGTCGCAGCGCCCCTGACTAGTTTTTCGCCCCGCTTTGACACCAGGCGCGCGCATCTTGTTTTGGGTCTTTCTGCTGGGCGGGCGTCCAGCGGCAGGCCAGACCACGCCGCTCTCGTCCGCGTGGCGGGAGTGGACGACGGTGGAGCGCGCGTTTCGCAGTGAGCAGCGCGCCCACGCCCAGGACCGCGCGCGCTTCGAGGCGCGCAGGCATCGAAAGAAGGACGCGGCCGCGACGCCCACGCCACCGCGAGAAGGATCGGATCCGTGACCCAGGTCCAGCCCAGCGCCGGCGAGACGCCCTGGCACTTCTATGGGCAGCCGACCGCCTTCGTCGGCCGCGTCAAGGAGTTGCACCGGCTGCGTGAGGCCGTGCGAAACGCCATCGACGACGCCCACCGGCGCTCGATGCTGCTGCTGGGCGACGCCGGGCTGGGCAAGTCGCGGCTGCTGAGCGAGTTCATCGACAGCCTCGACCAGCACGTCGAGAACGTGACCCCCCTCGTCGCCGCGTGCCGCCGTGACGCCGGCCCGCCCTACGCGGTGTTCGGTGAGCTCCTGATGCAGCGCTTCTATGCGACGTCGGACGAGCCACCCGAGGACGCTCGGGCCAAGGTGCAGGCGGGCATCGCCCAGGTGCTGGGCGACGAGGCCGCCGGCGAGGAGGCGGCCCACTTCATCGGGCACCTCGTCGGGCTGCGCTACCCCAAGTCGAAGCACATCCTCAGCGTGGACGCCGATCCACGGCGCATCGAGGAGAAGGCGGTCACCGCCTTCGTGCGGCTGCTGGTCCGCGACGCGTCGCGCAACCCGCTGGTCATCTGGATCGACGACCTGCACCTGGCCAGCGACGAGTCGCTGGGGCTGCTGCTGAAACTGTCGAAGGGCGTGCACCAAGCGCCGATCCTGTTTCTTGCCTCGGCGCGCCCCACCTTCGGCGAGCGGCAGCAGACCTTCGTGCAGGACCTCGGCCGCGTGGACGGCGTGATCGATCTGCCCGCGTTGGCCGACCGCGACTGCACCCGCATCGTCTGCGGGCTGCTCGAGCGGGCCGACGGCGTGCCCGAGGCCTTCGTACGCACCGCCGTCGAGAAAGCGCTGGGCAACCCTCTTCAGCTCGAGCAGATCATCGAGCTGCACATCGAGCGAGGCGCGATCGAGGTCGGCGGGGAGCGCTGGACGGTCCACCCGGAGAAGCTCGACGACACGCGAATCCCCGGCAGCCTGCGCGACGTCGTGCGCAGCAAGCTGGCCCGGCTGAGCCCCCTCGAGCGGCGCGTGCTCGAGAAGGCGGCGGTCATCGGGGACGTGTTCTGGAGTGGCACCGTCGACATGTTGCGGCGCGTGGACGAGTCTCAGCAGTGGGACGACGCCGACCGCTTCTGGACGACCGAGCGCCGGAGCGAGGAGCTGCTTCGCACCTTCGAGGCGCTGCGACGGCGGCACATCATCCTGCGGGCGCCTCAGTCGGCCTTCCCGCGGTCGGTGCAGTACACCTTCAAGCACACGCTGGAGCGCGAGGTGCTCTTCGACGGGGTCGAGGGGCCGCGGCGAGCGCGCTATCACCGGCTGATCGCGCAGTGGCTCGAAGGCCAGGAGCCGGCCAGACGCGAGGCGGTCGTCGAGCAGGTGGCGCTCCACTGGGAGCGCGGTCACAACCCGCGCAAGGCGGCCGTGTACTACCTGGCCGCGGCCGACCGCGCCTTCGACCGACACGTCAACCAGGAGGCGGTCGGGCTGTACAAGAAGGCGCTGCAGTGCCTGAGCGACGACGACGCGCAGGAGCGACTGCGCATCTTCCATCAGCTGGCGCGCGTTCACCTGGTGATCGGCGATCACGCGGAGGCCCTGGCGCATTGTCAGGAGATGCTGCGGCTGGCGTGGCTGCTCGACGACGTCGAGAGCGGGGGCACGGCCTACAACAAGATGGGGCAGGCCTACCGCGCGCTGGGCGAGTTTGCGCTGGCGCTCGACCACTTCAAGAATGGGTTGGCGCTGTTCCGACGGGTCGAGGACATCCTGGGCGTGGCGGCGTCGGCCGACGACATCGGGCGCGTGCACCGGCTGCGCGGCAACCTGGATCTGGCCGAGGAGCGGGTGCGCGAGGGGCTGCGGCTGCGGCGATACCTCAACGACGACCGGGCGGTCGCCGTGTCTCTCTACCACCTCGGCAACGTGTTCACCGAGCGGGGGGACTTCAAGGAGGCGGTCGCCGCCATGCGCGAGGCGCTCGACATGGCGCGGGGCGCCGACGACCACAAGACGGTGGCCGACATCCTGAACAGCATCGGCGTGATCTGCGCGCAGCGGGGCGAGTACGAGCGGGCCACGCAGCTTTGGGGCGAGGCCCTGGGCATCGCTCGGATGCTGGGCGAGCGGCGGCAGGAAGGGGTGCTGCTCAACAACCGCGGCGAGGTGACCCTGCTGCTGGGGATGGCGGAGGAGGCGCGCGACGATCTCGAGGCCGCGGTGGCGATCCTGCAGGACGTCGGGGACCGCTTCAGCCTCTCGGACGCGCTGCGCAACCTGGCGGCGGTGCACTTGCGGCTGGACGCTTACAGCAAGGCCAAGGATTACGCGGAGCGCGCGCTGGCCGAGGCGCGTGACGTCGGGGCGCGGGGGCAAGCGGGGCTGGCCGAGCGGGCGCTGGGCGAGGTGCTCAGCCGCACACTGTTCGACATCACGCCGGACCGGGACGCCCGCATCGCGACGGCGCTGGGGCACTTCGAGGCGTCCATCCGGGACCTCGAGGCGGTCGGGCTCGAGGCCGAGCTGGGCAAGACGATGCTGGCGCACGGCGCGTTCCTGGCGGAGCTGCTCCGAGAGGACGAGGCGCGCGCCGAGCTGGGGCGTGCGCGGGCGCTGTTCGAGCGGCTCGACATGAAGGACGCCCTCGACCGCGCGAACCGTATCCTGGAAGCCTTTTGAC
>CALBMW010000204.1 GCA_937896275.1 uncultured Myxococcales bacterium | reverse complement strand
CTCCTGGAATCACTGCACCTACTGCGCGATGTATCGCGAGAAGCAGTTCCGCGTGCGCGACCTGGCCGAGTCGCTGGCCGACGTCGCGGCGGCGGGGCGGCGCTTCGGCGACCGCGTCGAGAAGGTGTTCGTGGCCGACGGCGACGCGCTGGTGATGGACCTCGAGCATTGGGGGCCCATTCTCGCGGCCTGTCGCGCGGCCTTCCCGCGGCTGCGCCAGGTGAGCTGCTACGCGATGGCGACCAACGTGCTGGCCAAGACCGACGACGCGCTGAGGACCTTGCGCGACGGAGGGCTGAGCCTGCTGTACATCGGCCCCGAGTCGGGCGACGACGTGACCCTGAAGCGACTCGCGAAGGGCAGCGACTTCGCGGCTCACGCTGAGGCTGCGCGCCGGGCCAAGGCGGCGGGCATGGCGATCTCGGCCATCTTCCTGCTGGGCGCGGGGGGCGTGGAGCGTTCCGCCGAGCACGCGGCGGCGTCGGCTCGTCTGGCCACCGCGATGGACCCCGAGTACCTCGCCGCCCTCACGCTGACGGTCGTGCCGGAGACCCCGCTGGCGGTGTTGCAGGATCGCGGGCGCTTCGCGTTGCCGGCCGTGCCGCATCTGTTGGGTGAGCTGCGCACCCTCGTGGCCGAGGCCAAGCTCACCGACGCTCTGTTCCGCACCAACCACGCCAGCAACTACCTGCCGCTCGCGGGCCGCCTGCCCCGCGACCGTGACCGCATCGTTGCCGCCCTCGACGCCGCGCTGGGCGGTGAACTCCCCCTTCGGCCGGAATGGGCCCGCGGGCTGTGAGTCCGGCCGGTGCGCCTGGGACGTGCACCTGCCGCTCACTCGCCTGCCCCCCGCCCACGCCGACGGAGGCCTCGCGGGAACACGGAGGCGCGTGACCTTCGTCGGCACCGGCGTCGCCGACGGGACGGCCGTGTGGGTGCCGCCCCTGTGGTTGGACGGCGCGGTGCGCGTGGGTGTGTTCGAGGGTTGCGAGGCGGGCGGCCTGCTGTCGCCCTTTCGCCTGGGTCTCGAGGCGCGCTGCCAGGTGGCCCACGGCGCGGTCGACGTGGCGCTCGCCGCGGCCGGCGCGTGGCTGCCGCTCTTCGACCGCAACGAGCCGTGGTGCCCAGCGTCCTCTTGACCTTCGGGTTGGTGGGTGGCTGAGCGATCGACGGAGCGGGCGAGCGTCGAGCGTCAGCGGCAGCGCGTGAGCAGCGTCTCGTCGACCTCCTCACAGCTCCCGTCGACGGCCGGCGCGCAGCGCCGCACGACGTTGGGCTCACCGCACGGCCCGGCGCTGAACGGCGCCCGCTGGGCGGCGCACTGCCCGGTCGCCACGTCGAGGTCGCAGCTCACCACAGTCTCGAGCGACGCGGCCGTCTCGCTGCCGTCGCAGTCGTAGTCAAAGCCACCGCCCGCCCGAGGGGCGGCGAAGGCGGTCGCGGCGCCGGGCCAGGCGTTGGGCTCATCGTCGTCGCAGTCGCCCGTGGTGGCGACGAGCGTCGTGGGCGTCACGGCGCCCACACACTCGGTGTCGGCCGCCGCGCCGAAGCCATCCCCGTCATCGTCGCGGTAGCCCGTCAGCGCGCTCCAGCGGGTGGGATCCTCATCGTCGCAGTCGGCACCGCGGTCGACGAAGGCGATGATTTCGATGTGATCGATCTCCACGTCCCCCTCGAGGGCGGCGGTCTCGACCACCACGCCGAAGTCATCGGCCTCCACGTCGGGCCAGGCGTCCTGCAGCCCCCACCGATCCGTCGGCCCGCCCAGCGACAGGGTGAACCACGTGTCATCGTCGGCCGGTGTGTCGAGCACGCGCGCGTCCCCGACCGCCTCCCCGCCGGCGCGCAGACGGGCGCCCAGCCCCGAAGGCAGGCCGGGCGCGGTCACTCGATCGAAGCGCACCGTGAGCGTCACCACGACGCCCAAGACGGCTGCACCCTCGGGCAAGCGCAGGCCGAAGTCGGCCAGGTGCAGTGCGGGACAGTCGCCTTGCCGCGCGTGGCAGGTGGCGGCGCGCCCGTCGATCCGATCGAGTCGGTCCAGGTCTCGCCAGGCGCCATGCAAGATGCCGGCGCCGGCCGTGTGGGGCGCGCGCTGCCCCGGCGCGAACCCCACCACCGGCGGCGCGACCGAACGCTCCGCCCCGGGCGCCACGACACCCAGGCAGCGCGGCGTGGCGAGGCCCGTGAAGCCGTCCTGGTCGATGTCTAGGAAGATCGACCTACGCTGCCAGACCTGGGCGTCGTGGTCATCACAGTCGCCGCCCGTCGCGGCGTAGCCGACGGTGCCTGGCGGCGCGCAGGTGGGCTCGCCTGCGCCATGGTCATCACCGTCTGCGTCCACGAAGCTGAGGGCCGTGCCCCGGGGGCAGATGCACCCGGGTCCGGTACACCCCTGGTCGGCTGGACCGGCGTCCGGCGACGGCGTGGCGTCCACGCCGGCCCTTCCCGCGTCGCGCCGCCTGCCCGCGTCGCGCCGCCTGCCGGCGTCGCGCCTGCCCGGGTCGCCCGGACCCTTCATGGGAAGACCGTCTTCGGGGCCGCCCAGCGCCGCGTCCGTCGGGTACACCGTGCCGGGCGGCGCCTCGAGGTCGAGGATCAGGCTGCAGCCGGTCAGCAGGGCCATGAAGGAGAGCACCACGCGCATGGCAGCGATGGTACTTGCCGGAGCCCGCGCCGTCATCGGGAGAGCCGCGGCATCACCGGGAAGGGCGCAGCGCGGGCGGCACCTTGCCGGCGCAGGAGACCAGATGAGCCGTCTTGAGCTGCGCCTCGGCCGCGCCCTCGGCCACCGCGATCTGACGCCACGCGTCGTAGCGGCCGGCGGGCAGCCGACGCACGCGGGCGGCGCCCAGCAGCCCCCCGGACCTGCAGAAGTCATAGCCCTGGGCGTGCGCCCGCAGGGCCCCGTCGACCGCGCCGCCGAACGCATCGACCGCGCCGCCCGGTGCCGGCTCGGCCAACTCGATGTACAGCTCGTAGCGCAGCTCGGCGCCCCCCCTCGCGTGCCCCGCAGCCCCCGTCACCTCATCGGTCACCGGCACCAGCGAGAACCAGGTCGCGCGCAGCCCGAGCGACGCCAGCGCGGCGCCGACCGCGTCGGTCACGTGATGTTCTTCGAGCTTTTCACCGCACAGATCGCTCGCCGCGCCCGCCTTGCGCACGAAACGGATGCGCGGCGTGCGATGGTGGTGGCCGCACACCTCGACGATGTCGCCCAACAGGTAGCGGTACAGGCCGGCGCTGTTCGTGACGACGATGTAGTACTGTCGCCCATCCTCGAGCTGCTCGGCGGTGCGCGGATCGCTCAGGTCACCCCGGTCGTGGGCCTGCACCTCGAAGAACTCGAAGAAGTGCGACGTGATCGCCAGCGCGCCGCCCGGCGCGTCGTCGCCGATGGGGATCGAGCACCAGCCCTCGCACGCCGCGTAGATGGCATCACGCACCGCGACGCTCGGACCCAACCGCTCCTGCAGCTCCGGCACGAACAGCCCCGCGGTCGAGGTCATCCAGCAATAGGTCAGGCGCAGGCGGGGCATCGCCAGCGCCACCGCGCGGCTCGGATCGTTGCGCGCTTCGTCGGGGATGCGCGCCAGGCGATCGGCCACGTCGGGGCGGGGGCCCAGATCACGGCTGAAGAAGGCCCGCTGCGCGTCGGTGAGCGTCAGATCGTCGGGCAGGCTGCCCCGCCGCACGTGCTCGGCCAGGCGAGGCGCCTCGCGCACCAGGTTGCGCAGCATGTAGACGATGGGCGCCGGAAACACGCCAGCGATGAGTGTCACGTCGCGGACGGCGGCCAGGTACAGCGCCAGGAAACCTCGGGTGGCGAGGTCCGGCACCTCGAACAGCTCATAGGGCCACGCGTAAGCCGCACGCACCACCGGGGGCAGCTCGGTGAAGTTGAAGCCGCTCATGGCGCCGATGTCGAGGCCGTCAGGGGCGACGCGGGTGCGACGCGACCCCACGAAATACAGCACCCGCCCGTGAAACGCTTCGGGGAAGCGTCGGTACAGGTGCCAGACCGCGACGTGGACGGTCTTTTGGAACTCCGTTCTGTAACTCGCCGTAATCGGAACGTATTTGGCCGGCCCCGTCGAGCCGGTCGTCGTGACGTAGGCCAGCGGCGCCTCTCCCGTGAGCAGGCCGCGCTCGCCCTGCCCACGCTCGCCGCGCTGCAAACGCTCGACCCAGGGCTGCAGGTCGGCCGGCCGCATGATGGGCACCCGACGGGCGAAGGTGGCGGGGTCGCGGATGTCGCCGAAGCCATGGGCGCGGCCGTACTCGGTGTCGGCGTTGGGCCGGAGGATTGCGCGCAGCCGCGCACGCTGGGTCTCCCCGGGGCGGCGGCTGGCCCGCGCGAACTCGAAGGCCGAGCGCGCGCGGCTGATCTGACCCAGGAGGTGCAGCAGGCGTGGGGGCGGTGTCATTCTCCCGCGGCCCCCGACGCGCTCGCGAGGGGCGCGAGGAAGGCGCGCTGGGCATCGCTCAGATCCGTCAACGAGGCGGCGTCGATCCGCGTCGTGTCATCGAGCCGCGCGTCCGGCCAAGGCTCGGCGTCGTCACCCGCCTCGGCGCAGAAGGTCGCGCCGAACAGGCTCGCGCCGCGCAGATCGGCCCCGCGCAGATCGGCCCCGCGAAAGCACGCGCCCTCGACGTCGGCCCGGCGGAGCACGGCGCGGCGAAGATCGGCGCCCTCGAAGCGAGCGTTGGACAGGTTGGCGCCTGCGAAGTCTGCCTCGGTGAGCGTCGCGCGCCGAAACCATGCGTCCCGCAGGATCGCGCCGGCGGCCCTGAGGCCAGGCAGCCGCATGTCGTCCATTCGAACGCCCAGAAAGTCCGCCCCGACCAGATCGCGCGCCTGGACGTGCTTCAGCACCGCGGCGCGATCGACGTCAGGCAGGACGTAACGCTCCTCGGCCCACGGATCAGCGTGATTGTGATAGCCCGCAGAGCCCTCCCAGTACCCCAGCCTGTCATCGGCGCGAAGCTCGATGCACTCCAGCCACTTCAGCGACTTGTAGAAGTATCGACCCGGCACGACCAGGCGCACGGGGCCGCCGTGCTCGACGCTCAGGGGGGCGCCCTCGTGCTCGAAGGCCACCAGCGCGTCGAGCGCCAGCGCGTCCGTGAGCGGCAGCGACGTGTCGTGGTCGCGCTCGCTCCGCGCGACGAAGCGAACGAAGCGGGCGTCGGCGGCCGGCTCGCAACGCTCGAGCAGGTGGCGCAGCGGGATGCCGGAGAAGCGGACGCCGAGGCGGGACCAGCGCGTGACGCAATGGATGTCGATGGTACGCTCGATGATGCCCATCTCGCGGAGCGTCGCCAGACCGAAGGCGGCGGGTCGGCGGCAGACGCCACTCACGCGGACCGTCCAGGGCTGATCGCTGCCTCGCGGTGAACGCTCGCCCACCAGCGGCCACTTGCCGCGCGCTGCCAGGACCTGCCGTGGCGGCAGGCGTGCGTGCAGATCGCTCATGCGGTCGGATCGCTCCACGAGACGCTCATACCGATCCAGGCGCCTCGTCCTCGGGCGCGACCCAGGCGGCCACCTCGGCAAGCCACGAACGCGCGATGGCATCGGACGGCATGCGCCAGTCGCCGCGCGGCGAGAGCGCCACGGTGCCCACCTTGGGGCCATCCGCCGTGCACGAACGCTTGAATTGATTGCGGAAGAAGCGCCAGAGGAAGACCGTGAGCCACCGCCGCAGCGCGTCGGCCGGGTACCGCTGCGCCTCGGGCGGGCCCGCCCCGCCGAAGGCGATGAACGCCAGATCGAGGATGCGTCGGGGGCGGGTTCCCCGACGCACGAAGTGAAAGAGGAAGAAGTCGTGCAGCTCGTAGGGACCGATCGCCTCCTCGGTGAGCTGCGCGATCCGTCCGTCGATGTCGGCGGGCAGCAGCTCCGGCGAGATGGGTGTGTCGAGGATCGCGAAGAGCGTCTCGCGCAGGGCGCCCGGATCACGCTCGGCCCAGGTCGCGGCCCGTTCGTTGGCGACCCAACGGATCACGAACTGCAAGAGCGTCTTCGGCACCCCGGCGTTCACGTCATACATCGAGATGTGATCGCCCGCGTAGGTCGACCAGCCGAGCGCCTTCTCGGACAGGTCTCCCGTGCCGACGAGCATTCCGCCCTCCCGGTTCGCGATGCTCATCAGCAGGAGCGTCCTCAGCCGCGCCTGCACGTTCTCGACGCTGACGTCGCCGAGGGCCGGCTCGCGCCGCAAGCGTTCGACGAGCGCCTCGACCGTGTCGACCCCGTCAGCCGCCGGGTGACCCATCGCGTGCAGCACCAGCCGGCTCTCATCGGCGATGCTGATCTCGCGGAAGTGCGCGCCGAGGGCGTGTGACAGGCGCTCCGCGTTGGTCCGGGTGCCGGGGGTGGTGCCCAGGCCCGGGAGTGTCACGCACAGCAGATCGGAGGCCGGCTGCCCAGCCAGCACCAGCGCCTGGGTCGCCACGAGCGCCGCGGCGGTGGAGTCGAGTCCGCCGGACACGCCGAGCACGAGCTTCGGCTTGCCCAACGCCTTCATGCGCGTGGCGAGCGCGTTGCTCTGGATCTCGAACATCTCCCAGCAGCGCGTGGCGAGCGTCGCCGGGTCGCGCGGCAGGAAGGGGTGGGGCGTGATCTCGCGGCGCAGCGGGCCGCGCGCGCGTCCGGCGGTGAAGGGCACCCGCCTGAAGGGTCGCGCGTGAACGCTCGAGCAATCGCCGAAGGTGTTGGTGCTCAGCCGCTCCCGTTGGAGCGTCTCGAGGTCGATGTCGGTCGTGACCAGCTGCGGGTCGCGCGCGAACCGTCGGGACTCGACGAGCAGCGCGCCGTTCTCGCACACGAAGGCGTCCGCGTCGAAGGCCAGATCGGTCGATGACTCCCCTGGACCGGCCGCGACATAGAGGTAGGCGCACTTGCCGCGGTCGCTCGCCGAGCGCCCCAGCAATCGCCGCAGCTCCGCCTTGCCGATGGTGAAGTTGGAGGCCGACAGGTTGCAGCACACCGTGGCGCCCGCCGAGACCTGAAAGACGCTCGGCGGGACGTGAACCCAGTAGTCCTCGCAGATCTCGAGGCCGACGACGAGGTCGGGCTGGTCGGCCGCGGCGAAGAGAAGGTCCGTGCCGAAGGGGACATCTTCGCCGCCCACGCGCGCGGTGGATCCGGCCTTCACCTCGACGCCGGGGCGGAACCAGCGGGTCTCCTCGAACTCGCGGTAGTTGGGAAGGTAGGCCTTGGGGACGAGCCCCAGGACGCGCCCCCCCTGCAGGGCCGCGGCGACGTTGTAGAGGGCGCCGCCCACGCGCAGCGGCAGCCCGACGACGGCGAGGGGTCGGAGCGTCGCGCCCTCGGCCGCGAGCGCCACGAGCGCGGTGGCGCAGGTGTCGATCAGGTGCTGGTCGAGGAACAGATCGCGGACCGTGTAGCCCGAGAGGCCCAGCTCCGGGAAGATGACCAGCGCGTCGCCCTGGGCGTCGGCGCGGCGCCAAAGCTCGAGCGTGGCCTGCGCGTTGGTCGCGACGTCCGCGATGGCGCAGGGCGGGACGGCGGCGGAGACGCGGGCGAAGCCGTCGAGCATGTGCGAGCCCCCTTGTTCGTCGGGCGATTGATCTGGCGACCGATGATGCCCGGCCGCGAACCTGCCGCCAAGCCCCCATCCGTCGCCCCACGGGCGAGCGGGGCCGACCGACGCTAGTCGGGCTCCCGGCGTCCGGCCCAGCGCCGAAGCGTCGAAGCCATCAAGCCCAGCCCCGATCGGGCGAACACTCCCGCCAGCCCCAACGTGCTGGTCTTCTTC
>CALBMW010000203.1 GCA_937896275.1 uncultured Myxococcales bacterium | reverse complement strand
GCGCTCCACCCACAGCGGGTCGTAGCAGGCGATCGGCACGGCGGCGTCGCCCTCGGCCCAGAGCACCACCGCCGGCTCACCGACGGGCCCCGGGCGCACCCCGTTGAGCGCCGGCGGCGCCCCGCAGCCGCCCAGGGCCAGCACCAGCCACACCGCCCCGCGCACCGCGTCCACCTCGCCGCCGACCCCTGCTTCGGGTAGCCTGCGCCGCCATGAGCACGCGCCGCAACCTGCTGCTGCCCGAGGTCGAGCGCTGGCCCGAGGACCGCCCCGTGGTCGTGCTGGAGGACGTGCACAAGGCCTTCGGCAGCCAGAAGGTGCTCGAGGGCGTGTCGCTGACGGTCGAGACCGGCAAGACGACGGTGATCGCGGGCCAGTCCGGCAGCGGCAAGTCGGTGCTCCTTCGGCTGATGAACGGCCTCGAGCTGCCGGACCAGGGGCGCGTCCTCCTCTTCGGCGAGGACCTCGCGCGGGCCAACGAGCGCCGCCGCACCGAGCTGCGCAAGCGCTGCACGATGGTGTTCCAGAACTACGCCCTCATCGACTCGATGACCGTGGCCGAGAACATCGGCTTCCCGCTGCTGCAGAACACCTCGATGAAGCGGGCCGAGGTGCGGCGCCTCGTGGTCGAGCTGCTCGAGATGCTCGAGATGCCCGGCGCCATCGACGAGCTGCCCGCGAGCCTGTCGGGCGGGATGAAGAAGCGGGTCGCGCTGGCGCGGGCCGTGGTGAGCAACCCCGAGGTGGTGTTGTTCGACGAGCCGACCACCGGCCTCGATCCGGTGATGATCGAGTTCGTCGACGGCCTCATCCAGCGAACGCAGCGGACCTTCGGGCTGACCTCGGTCATCATCTCGCACGACATGGCCAGCAACCGTCGCATGGCCGACTCGATCGCCGTGCTCGCCCTCGGCAGGATCGTCGCTCAGGGCCCCTTCGAGCGTGTGCGCGCCCTGCCGCATCCGGCGGTGAAGGCCCTGATGGCGAACGTGCCGATGGAGCGCCTCGGCCGCGCGGCCGCGCCCGCCTCCGCGGAGCGCGCGCGGGAGCCCCAGGCCGAGGCCGCCGAGCCGGTGGTGGTGGTCAACGGGCTGACCAAGGCCTTCGGCGCCAACAAGGTGCTTCTTGGCGTCGATCTGACCATCCCGGCGCGCAAGATCACGGTCGTCATTGGCGGCAGCGGCTCGGGCAAGTCGGTGCTCATCAAGCACATCATCGGCCTGCTCCGCGCCGACGCGGGCACGGTGAGCGTCTTCGGCCAGGAGCTCGGTCGCCTCGACGCCGCCGGCCTCCGCGCGGTCCAGGCGCGCATCGGCATGCTCTTCCAAGGCGCCGCGCTCTTCGACTCGCTGACCGTGCGCGAGAACATCGCCTTCCCCCTCGTCGAGGGCCAGGGCAAGCGCAGCCGCGTGGTCATGCCAGAGGTCGAGCACATCGCAGCCCAGCTGCACGTGGACGACATCCTCGACCGCATGCCGGGCGCGATCAGCAACGGTCAGCGCAAGCGCGTGGGTCTGGCGCGCGCGCTCATCACCCACCCCGACATCATCATCTACGACGAGCCCACCACCGGACAGGACCCCGTCATGATGTCGATGGTCGACGACATGATCGTCGAGGCCGCCGAGGCCTTCGACATCACCAGCATCGTGATCTCGCACGACATGCTGTCGACCTTCCGCATCGCCGATCAGGTGGCGATGCTGTTCAAGGGCGAGATGCGCATCGCCGCGCCGCCCGAGGTGGTGCGCCAGAGCGATGACCCCGAGGTGCAGCGGTTCATCTTCGCGGGCTCGGGGGACCGGGGGGGCTGAGGCAGACCCCCCTACGCGTCCCACGCCTCGATGGTCAGCGCGTCGCGCACCGCGGCGTACCAGGGCAGCGCCGGGCGGTCCTCGGGCAAGAGCGCCGCGGCGACCGCGTCCCTCGCCGCCGCGTAGCCGGCCGCGCGCAGCACGGGCGTCCCCTGGTCCTGGTAGTTGCGCTGCAGGCCCTCGGAGACGAAGCCCACCTTCTCGATGACGCGACAGCTCGCGACGTTGGCGACGTTCGCGCCGATCTGCACCCGATCGCAGCCGAAGTGCTCGAAGGCCACCACCACGAGGCACCGCGCGGCGAGGGTCGCCAGGCCGCGACCGACGGCCCCGCTGCGCACCCAGTAGCCGATCTCGAGGTTGCGGGGGTTGAGCTGGCGGCCGTGCAGGGAGGCGCAGCCGAGCAGGCGCCCGTCGGCCGGATCGATCAGGTGGTAGGTGAACTCGCTGGACCGCCAGTACTCGGCTTGCACCACCACGAGGCGGTCATACTGCGCCTCGATGTCCACCGCCCCGTGGGCCCACGGCATGAAGGCGCGCAGGGCCGGCAGGCTCTCCCGGACCGCGTCGGTCAGCGCGCGCGCGTCGCGTGGGTGCGGCGGGCGCAGGGTCAGCCGGGCGTCGGCGCCCCGATAGTGGATGACGGAGGGTGGCCTCCTCGCGAGCCTCATGGACCCTCCTACAACCTGAACACCAGCGCCCGCAGGATCTGCTTCATCGCCTCGGTCGCCTGCCGGTGATTGTGGAAGCTGGTGTAGGCCACCCGGCCGCCCCCCTCGACCGGCTGCAGCAACACCATCAGCGGTCGCCCATCGGCCTCACCCTCGACCAGCACCTCGACGGACCGGTCGACGGCCAGGATCGACACCCAGCCCCCCAGATCGAGCACCACGTCGAGCGCCTCGTCATCGAGGTAGCTCTGCAGGAAGGGGCTGACGATCCGCGACGGGATCTCCCCGGGCGCCCCCCGCCCGATCACGCCCGACGTGCGCCGGCAGGCCTGGGGCAGATCGTCGCCCTCGGGGCAGTTGAGCGTCGGCCCCGCCTCCCGATCGACGCACCCGTCCGGGCACTCGGTGCACACGCAGCAGGCGTCGGCGCGCCCCTCCCCGGGCACGGTCATCTCGAAGTCGACTTGGCCCGGCCACAGCCGTTCGACAAAATCAGCAGCAAGATCACTGACATACATCGACCCACCCTCGGCCACGAAGCGCCTCAGGTTCTCGACGATCACCTGGACCTCACGGTTGGTCGCCCGCAGATCGATGCCGCTCGCGCAGTTCACGAACAGGATCTGATAGCGCCGCAACCGGTCCCAATCGGCCAGCATGCGCCTCGCCTCGCGGTGGCCGCTGCTGCCGCCGCAGTACAGGTCGTAGGAGAAGCCCAGGTCGTCGAGCCGATCCTGCATGCGGTCGAAGTTGCCGGTCAGCACCGCGAGGCGGGCGGCGTCGGCGCGAAGGCACACCTTGTTGCTGAGACCGCCGCTCAGGAACACATCGGCCCCGCCGAGCACCTCGACCGCGAAGCGCCCCACGAAGTTGCCCGCGGTCAACGTCACCTCGGTCACCCCCGGCGCCAGCCCCGTCAGCCGGAAGTTTCCCCGCGCGTCGCTCTCGGTCTCGACGATCCGCGCCTGCCCCCCGCAGTCGCGCGTGGCCGCGCTGATGACGGCGTGGGCGATCGGCAGGTCGCCCGTCGGCGCGCAGGCCAGCCCGCTCACGCTGCCCGTGCGGCACACCCCGGCCTCGTTCAGCACCGCCGCGTCGGGCGGCGGGCGAAAGGCGTCCTCGCGGACCACGGTGCCGTCGGGCAGCGGCTCGGCATCGACGAAGGTGGGGGGGGCGGCGGCGTCCAGCGACGCGATCCGAGGCGGGGCTTCGGCCGGCGCGTCACAGGCCCAGAGCAGGGCCAGGCCCGCCAGCGCGGGGAGCCAACGGGTCAGACCGCCACCGCCGCCGGGAAGAAGCCGCGCTCGACCGCATCGTAGAAGTCGATCACCTTCCGCACATAGGCCCGCTTCTCGAGGTAGGTGCCCGGCATGAAGCTGCGCTTGAACCCATAGATGATGATGGACTTCAGGTCGCGCCCGTCGAGCCCCAGGTGCTCGACGGCCAACATCAGTTCGCGCGTGACGGTCGTGTTGCTGACCGTCCGGTTGTCGGTGCAGATCGTGGTGGACAGCCGGTGCTGCCGCAAGGTGCGGAAGCTGTGCTCCTCGAGGCTGCTCATGTGCGGGTTCGTCTGCAGGTTGCTCGTGAGGCAGACCTCGAGGGTGATCCGACGGTCGGCGATGTACTGCCCCAGCTGCTCGACGTAGCCCTGCCGGTCGGTGATCTCGGGATCGGTGATCGAGTGCGGATCGAGCAGGTAGGTGCCGTGCCCGATGCGATCGGCGTGCAGATCGGTGATCGCCTGGAAGATCGACTCGGGCCCATAAGCCTCACCCGCGTGCACCGTCTTCTTCAGGAATCGCTTGTGCGCGAAGGTGAAGGCCTGCTGATGGTCCCCGGCGGGGTAGCCGGCCTCCTCGCCCGCCAGGTCGAAGCCGACCACCGGCAGGCCATACTCGTCGCGCGCGATGATGGCGGCCCGAGCCAGCTCGGTGGACGCCATCTTGTAGATCTCTTTGTCGGGCGAGTAGCGGTGCGCCTCGATCAGGTTCCGGTAGTACTCGCTGAAGTTCGACCGGAACATGCGCATCGCGCAGACGATGATGCCGTACTCGAAGCCGGGCTCGGTCCCGGCCACCACCGCGGGCCGGCAGTTGAACTCGTCCTTGGCTCGCTTGAGGCCACGGTTGACGGCCTTGAGCACCATCACGGCGTTCATGTGCTCGTGCACATGCAGCTGCGGCGCGAAGCGCACCTCGAGGTACAAGACGCCCTCGGCCAGGTTGTCGAGCGCCAGCTCGTAGCCCGCGCGCTCGAGCGCGACCTCGCTTTGCAGCACGGCGACCGTGAACGCGAAGCCCTGCAGGTACTCGGCGAGGTTGCGGTACCGGCTCTTGAAGACGGTCTCGCGCAGGCCCTCCTCGGTGTAGCTGGGCAGGTCGACGTGGTACTCGCGCGCGAGATCGATGAGGGTGCCGATGCGGATCGAGCCATCCAGGTGGACGTGCAGGTCCGTCTTCGGCAGCGCGGCGACGAAGGCTTCGGTGATTTGGGGCGCGTTGATCTGGGACACGTCGAGCTCCGGTTTTCGCGTGGCGCGCAGTTTACTCCGCCGCGAACCGAGGCACGACCCGAAAGGCTTGCGAGGCGCAAGGCGCGCCGAGGGGCTCCGAGAGGGGTGTTGGAATCGAAGGCCGTGGCGAGAGCTCGTCCGCGGCGGGCGGACCGGCTCGGGACGGCTCGGGACGGCTCGTCAGTCGCGCCGCTGGGGCAGGACGCCCAGCAACAGGCGACAGGCGCCCGCGGTGAGCGCGATTCCCGCCAAGGCGGTCAGACCGAGAGCAGCGACGACTGGCAGCATGCGACCTCACGCGCGACGCAGGGGCCCAGGGGGGGCGAATCCGCGGCACGCTAAAACAGGCCCGAATCACTGTCAACGCACATTCGTTCTGGGGCGGCGACCGCGGTGTGCCGCAACCCGCGTTGCAAGCGCCGCGCTTTTCCGCTTACATCGCCCCACCCAGGGCAAGGGAGGAGTTCCTCATGTTCACCGGCGTCCACACCGCGATCATCACCCCCTTCGACGGCGACCGCATCGACTTCGACGCGCTCACGGCGCTGGTGGAGCACCAGATCGCCGGGGGCATCCACGGCATCGTGCCCTGCGGCACCACCGGCGAGGCGAGCACGCTCACCGATGAGGAGCGCATCGCCGTCACCGCGGCCACCGTCAAGGCGGCGCGCGGGCGCTGCCGGGTGCTCGCCGGCGTGGGCACCAACGACACCCGCCGCGCCACCGCCATGGCCCGGGCCGCGGCCGAGGTGGGCGCCGACGGGGGGCTGGTCATCACGCCCTATTACAACAAGCCCACCCAGGAGGGGCTCTACCAGCACTTCCGCACCGTCACCGAGGCCGTCTCCGGGTGGCCGCTGGTGCTCTACAACGTGCCCTCGCGGACGGCGCTCTCGCTGACGGTCGACACCCTCGACCGGCTGGCCGATCTGCCCGACATCGTGGCGGTCAAGGAGGCCACGGGCGACATGACGTTCGACGGCGAGATCGTCCGACGCTGCCAGGGACGCCTCGCGGTGCTCTCGGGCGACGACGCGACGGCGCTGCCGCTGTGGGCGGTCGGCGGCACCGGCGTGATCTCGGTCACCAGCAACCTGCTGCCCGCGCGCATGGTCGCCCTGTGGGAGACCTTCGCGCAGGGCGATCTGGACGCCGCGCGGGCCGAGCACCTGAGCCTCCTGCCTCTCTTCCTTGGCCTGTTCATCGAGACGAACCCCACCCCGATCAAGACGCTGGTCGCGTGGGCCACCGGCCTGTGCAGCTCGACCGTGCGGCTGCCGCTGACCCCCCTGCTGCCCGGCACGGTGGTCACGCTGAAGTCCCTGTGCGCCGATCTCGGCGTCTTGCTGCCCTTCTCACCGCTTTGAGCCACCAGGCCAGCGATGCCCCGATCCGGCTGGGCCTCTTCGGCGCCGGGGGGCGGATGGGCCACGGCATCGAGGCCTGCCTTCCGAGCCATCCGCGCATCGATCTCGTCGCCCGCGTCGAGCGCTGGGGCGGCGACGCCCTCGATGACTGCGACGTGGTGATCGACGTGGCCGTCGCCGCAGCCACCGACGCCCTGCTCGGACGCCTGTCGGGCAGTCGCGCGGCGCTCGTGACCGGCGTCACCGGGCGCTCGGCGGCCCAACAGGCGGCCCTCTTGGCACGGGCGGCGCGCGCCCCGGTCTTCGTGGCGGCCAACTTCTCGGTGGGCGTCGCGGTGCTGGTCGACGCCGTCCGCCGCGCGACGGCCGCGTTGGGACCCGGGTGGGACGCCGAGGTCTTCGAGCTGCATCACCGCGCCAAGGCCGACGCGCCGAGCGGGACCGCCCTGCTGCTGGGGCAGGCCGCCGCCGAGGGAGCCGGACGCGCCTGGCCGGCCGCGCGG
>CALBMW010000202.1 GCA_937896275.1 uncultured Myxococcales bacterium | reverse complement strand
TGTGTTCTCGGCGCCGAACCGCACCGCGCTGCGCGAGGCCTTCTCCGATCCGCCCCCGACGCCGCCGCGATCGGTCGTGGCGGTGGGCGATCCGCTCGGGGATCTGCCGGGGGCGCGGGCCGAGGTGCGCGAGGTCGCCCAGCTGTTCTCGCGCTCGGTGGTCCTGGCGGGCGCGGACGCCATCGAGGGGTCGGTGCGGCGGGCGCTGGCGGACGCGGACGTGCTGCACTTCGCGGTGCACGGCGTTCGGGCCACGCGCGGCAGCCCAGCCTACCTGGAGTTGCAGCCGGACGCCGGCCACGACGGTCGGCTACACGCCGACGAGCTGGCCACGCTCAGGCTCGCGGCGCGCCTGGTGGTGCTGTCCGTGTGCGACTCCGCTCGCGGTCGGCCGAACCGCGGCGACGAGATCGTCGGCGTCGTGGACCGGGCCTTCCTGCTGGGAGGGGCCCGCAGCGTGATCGCCAGCCGGTGGCCGGTGCACGACGCGGCCAGCGTTCTCTTCATGCGCGCGCTCTACCAGGGCCTCTTTCGGGAGGACTTGCTCAGCGCGTTCCACCACGCGCAGCTCGCGTTGCGGCATGGCGACCTGCTGCCGGCCACGCTCGGTGACGGCGTCGTGGCCACGCTGGGGACGTCACGGTCCGCGGTCTTCCGCGGCGTGCGGCCAGCGCGCTTCGGCCGCACCGCCCAGGACTTCACGCACCCTTACTTCTGGGCCGCCTTCACGCTGCGCGGCGATCCACGCTGATCTCGCCGCGGGGGCTTCGTCGAGTTCGCCGCCCGGCCTTCGTCGCCGTATGCTGCCCGGCATGGTTCGATCCCTGCGCGACCGGTTGGACGATCTCGAGGCCAACGCCACGGAGCGAGGCCAGAAGGGGCTGGTGCTCGTGGTCCGCGGCGTCAACCTCACGCTCGAGGTCGGTCGTCAGCTCATCGGTGATCAGGCGCTCCGCACCGCAGCCGCCCTGGCCTTCACGACCATCGTCTCGATGGTGCCGCTGCTCGCGGTCTCGTTCAGCGTGATGAAGGCCTTCGTGCCCAACGAGGAGCTGGCGCAGCGCGTGCGCGGCTGGCTCTTGGGCACCTTGCTGGCGGACAGCGTGGGCGAGGTCTCGGGCATCCTCGAGAGCTTCCTCGAGCGCGCTCAGGGCGGCGCCATCGGGTTGGTCGGCTTCACCTTCCTGATGGTGACGGCCCTCTCGCTGTTCCTGTCCATCGAGCGTGCCTTCAACCGCATCTGGCGCGTGCCCACCAGCCGGCCGCTGCACCGCCGGTTGGTGACCTTCTACGCGGTCATCACGCTGGCGCCGGCCCTGGTGGGGTTGGGCTTCGGTGTCGCCCGCTGGATGCAGGCAGGGCTCGACGCCATGCCCTTCGGCTTCACGGTGGGCGCGCAGTTCATCACCTTCGCGCTCTCTGTGTTGGCGCTGCTGCTGACCTATCGTCTGTTGCCGCACACCACGGTGCACTGGCGCGTGGCGCTGCTGGGGGCCGTCTGGGCCGCGGTCATGATCCAGCTCAGCAAGTGGGCCTTCAACCTGTACATCGAGTCGATCTACGCAGGCTCCGTGCAGTCGAAGATCTATGGATCCTTCGCCCTGGTCCCGGTGTTCTTCCTGTGGGTCTACCTGACCTGGATCATCGTGCTGGGTGGCGTCGAGGTCGCCTACATGGTGCAGAATCGCACCGCGCTGACGCGGGCGCTCCTGCATCGACGCCGGCGCCCGGGTGACGCCGCAGCGGCCCCGCCGACGGGCTACCTGCTCACGCGGGTGTTCCTCGACATCGCGCGCCGTTTCCGCGCGGCGGGCGGCGGGACCGCCACCGAGGAGATCGCCGCCAGTCTGCAGATCGAGCTCGACGAGGTCGAACTGGGCCTGCGGCTGCTGCGCGAGGGGGGCCTGTTGCTCATGGTCGACGGGGGGGAGGCGGCGGGTCGCCTGATCCCCGCGCGACCCCTGGACCGCGTCACTCTGCACGACCTGCACGAGCTGTGCGACGGGCTCGGATACCAGCCGGGCGAGCTGCCCTTGGCGGGAGCCGAGAAGCTGGAGGAGCACCTGATCGCGTTGCGGGCCACGCGCGCCAAGGGCCTGGAGCGAACCGTCCTGTCCTTGCTCGACGAGCCCTCGCCGTCCACGGCGGCCGTCCGCAAGCCGCGCGGCACGCTCGAGCCGGGCTCGGCCCCGCCCGCGTCCGCGCCCCCCGGCATCGCCCCCCCGGCCAAGGCAGCGAGCGAGGGCGATCGGCAGCCGGACACCGATCCGGACTCGCCTACTCGGCGATCCAGTCGCACGGCTTCTTGACCGGGTTTCCCTCTTTGGTCAGGGCGCGCGGCGGCACCTTCTCGGGCAGCACCACCTCCATCTCGCGGATGGTGTCTTCCCGGCAGGGCTGCTTCGCGTCCGGGTCGCACTTCAGCTTCACGGTGTCCGCGATGCCCCGGGTCTGGATGCCGTAGTCGCAGGTCACGTCGTAGGTGCCCAGGGGCAGCGACCAGAAGGTGAACTCGTCGGCCCAGTCGCCATCGCTGATCTCGCGCGCGAGGTGCAGCAGGTGGCGCTCTTTGGTCTTCTGGTGAACCGCGATCACCGTCCCGATCGACTCGGGCGTGTTCTTGAAGATCGGGCAGATGCGCACCTCGAGCCGTCCCTCACCGGGCTTGGTCTCGTGCTTCTTGGCGGCGGCCGCGGCCCGCTTCTTGACCTTTGCCTCGTCCTTGGCCTTCTTCGTCGCCGCCAGCTCGGCCGGTGTGCGCGCACCCTCGAGGCACTTCTGGTCCTTGCAGATCCGGCCCTCGGCGCACGCGTCGTCGGTCTTGCACGAAGCGGGCGTGATGAACTTGCTCTTGTCCTGCGGGTTGCAGGCCGTCAGGGCCGTCAGGGCCGTCAGGGCCGTCAGGGCCGTCAGGGCCGTCAGGGCCAGCGCGAGGATGCGCGGTCGCATCGTTCCTCCCAGGTGGTCGGTCGTCGGGCGGTCAACCTAACGCATGCGGGGCGTTGGCGCGAGGCACCCCGAGCGCGGCGTCCGCGCCCAGGGCGGTCGCTCTCAGCGCAGGTGCGACGCGACGGCGTCCCGCGCGACTGTGAGCTGCTCACCGGTCGCGAGGCGCTTGATGGTGACCTCGCCCCGGGCCACCTCGTCGGGCCCGGCGATGATCACGTGCGCCACCCCCCGCCGATCGGCGTACTGGAACTGCTTCTTCATGCGCGGCGCGCCCAGGTAGACCTCGCAGGGCACCCCGGCCGCCCGCAGATCGGCGGCGATGGCGTAGCTCGCGGCGCGGGTGCTGGCGTCGAAGACGGTCACCAGCACGCGCGTGGGGTTGCCGTCCTCCTGCACCAGCCCCAGCTCGAGCAGCCCGGCGAAGAGTCGATCCACCCCCAGGCTGATGCCCACCGCAGGCGTGGACTGCCCGCCGAACATACCGAGCAGGTCGTCGTAGCGGCCGCCCGACATCACCGAGCCCAGCGACTCGGCTGCGGTGAGGAAGGTCTCGTAGATGGTGCCCGTGTAGTAGTCGAGCCCGCGCGCGATGCTCAGGTCGACCTCGACCCGATCGCGCACGCCCAACTCGGTGGCCAGCCCCAGCAGCGCGTTGAGCTCAGCCGCCCCCTGCAGGCCGACCTCGCTGTCGGCGAACCAACTCGCCAGCTCGGCCGGATCCAGCTTCAGGAAGTCGAAGATGCCGTCCACGGCCGCCGACCCAAGGCCGTTCTCGCTCACCAGCAGGGCCCGCACGGCCGCCTCGCCGATCTTGGGCAGTTTGTCCACGGACCGCAGCACCGCCATCGCCGGCTTGCCCTCGGCGATCCCCAGGCGCGCGAGCAGCGCGGTCAGCAGCTTGCGGTTGTTCACCCGCAGCACGAAGTCGTCGACGCCCAGCGCGCGCAGCACCGCCGCGCCCACAGCCAGGCACTCCGCGTCGGCCATCAGGTCGTCGCTGCCCACGATGTCGACGTCACACTGCACGAACTCGCGGAAGCGCCCCCGCCCGGGCTTCTCGGCCCGCCACACCGGTGCGATCTGGTAGCGCTTGAAGGGCTTGGCCAGCTGCGGGTTCATCCCGATGACGCGCGCCAGCGGCACCGTCAGGTCGTAGCGCAGCGCGACGTCGCGGTCGCCGTTGTCGAGGAACCGATACAGCAGCTTGTCGCCCTCGTCCCCGTACTTGCCCACCAGGATGTCGGCGTACTCGAGCGCGGGCGTCACGAGCGGCGCGAAGCCGAAGGACTCGAAGGTGCGCGCGACCGTGTCCAGCATGCGCTGCTTGGGCAGCATGTTGTCGGGCAGATAGTCGCGAAAGCCCTTCAGGATACGGGGCTTGACGTTGGCCATGGGTCCTCGGGGTAGGCTCGGATCGCGGTCAAATGGGCGGCATGGAACGGGCTGCACTCAAGCACGAAGCGATCAACTTCGGTAGTCGGCGTTGATCCGGACGTACTCGGGCGACAGATCGCAGGTGTAGATCGTCCGCATCGCCTCACCCGCCCCCAGGTCGAGCCGAATGGCGTACTCCGCGTCGGTCATCGTCTCGTGCGCCGCCCGCTCGGCCCCGGCCCCCTGCCAGACCCCGCGGTCGTAGAGCAGCGTGTCGCCGATCCACAGGCGCACGGCACCCGGCTCGAAGATCGCCCCGCTGCGGCCCGCCGCCGCCACGATGCGCCCCCAGTTGGGGTCCTCGCCGAAGAGCGCCGTCTTCACCAGGGGGCTCAGCGCCACCGCCTGCGCCGCCGCGCGCGCGTCGGGTTGATCGGCCGCGCCGCTGATCGTCAGCTCGATCGTCTTGGTGCCGCCCTCGGCGTCCCGCACGATGTCCGTGGCCAACTCGCGCGCCACGGGCTCGAGCAGCGCCGCGAAGGCCGCCAGGTCGTCGCCCTGAAGCGGCGGCCCGTCACCGCTCGCCAGCAGCAGCGCGGTGTCGTTGGTGCTGGTGTCGCCGTCGATGGTGATCGCGTTGAAGCTGCGGTCACACACGGCGCGCCAGATGCGGTCCAGATCGCCGGGCGAGATCGCCGCGTCCGTGACCAGGAAGGCCAGCATCGTCGCCATGTTGGGGTGGATCATGCCCGCCCCCTTGCAGGCCCCCGCGATCGTCCACGGGCCTTGGGCGACGCGCACCTTGGGCCGCGTGTCGGTGGTCATGATCGCGCGCGCGAAGCGGTCGAGCCCGTCCGGGGCCGCCGCCTCCGCGGCGAGGGGGATGCCGCTCTCGAGTCGCCCGATGGGCAGAGGGGCGCCGATCACCCCGGTGCTGGCGACCTGAACGAGGCTCGGCGCGCAGCCGACCACCTCCGCCGCGATCTCGGCCGTCCTCGCGGCCGCCGCCGCGCCCGCGGCGCCCGTGCACGCGTTGGCGTTGCCGCTGTTGACGACCACGACCTGCGCGCGTCCGGGCAGCAGGGCGCGGCTCTGCACCACCGGCGCCGCCACGACCCGGTTGGTGGTGAACACGCCCGCGCAGCTCGCCGGTCGATCGGCCACGATGAGCGCCAGATCGGGGCGCTCACCGGCCTTGAGGCCGCAGTGGATGCCCGCGAACGCGAAGCCGTTGACGATCACCGAATCACGCCTGGGGCTGCTGGCGGGCCAGCTCCTCGTCCGACTCCATGTGGCACTTCTTGTACTTGCTGCCGCTGCCGCACCAGCAGGGATCGTTGCGCCCGATCTTGGGGCGCTCGCGGCGCACCGTCTGGGGCGCGCGGCGTCGCGGCGCCGAGAGGATGTCGTCGGGCGCGGGCCCTTGCAGCGGCGGGTTCGCGCGCGGCTGACCATCCTCGGTCTTGTCCTGCTGTCCGCCCGTCATCTGCATCTGCCGCAGCTGGGCCTCGATCTGGCGACGGTGCGCCTCCTCGGCGGCGCGCACCTCCTCCTCCGACTGCACCTCGAGCCGCAGCAACTGGCCCACCACCTGCGACTTGATCTCGACGAGCAGCTCGGTGAAGAGGCTGAAGCCCTCCCGCTGATACTCCTTCTTGGGATCCCGCTGCCCGTAGCCGCGCAGCCCGATGCCGCTGCGGAGCTGATCCATCACGGTCAGGTGGTCCTTCCACAGCTCGTCGATCTGACGCAGGTAGAAGTCCTTCTCGAGCCGGTGGAAGAGCGGCTTGGCCAGCGTCCGCGCGACCAGGACGCCCTCGGCGTCGAGGACGCCCTCGACCACCACGACCGCGCCGTCGAACAGCCACCTGGGCCGCTCCGCGCCGAAGCTCACCGGCACGGTGCCCTCGCTCTCGAGCACGAACCGTGTCGTGGCCTCGGTCCGCGAAGGGACCTCCGGGTCGTCGCTCACGACCTCCTTCTTCTCGACGGTGATGTCCCGCCCCAGCCCCTTGACGTGGAACTTCTGCCCGCCGCCCTTCAGCGCCTCGACGTCGAGCTCGCCGACGGTCGGCTTGAAGTTGCCCGAGACCGATCGATCGACCGTCTGCGCCTGAGCCAGATACAGCGGCTCGACGGCGAAGTAGATCGCCTCCTGGTACTTGATGCGCGCGGTGGGCAGCACGCTCAGGTCGACGGACGCGTTGAACTGGTACAGGGCGTCGTTCTGCAGGGCGGCTTGGTCCCAGTCGTCGGGCCGCGCGCGCTCGGGGCAGCGCTTGCCGACCATCGCCACCACCAGATCCTCGATGGCGTCGAGCACCAGCTCGCGCAGCGCGGGCTCGTCGGCGCCCAGCACCATCCGGCGCAGCTCGTAGACGGTCTTGCGCTGCTGGTTCATCACGTCGTCGTATTCGAGCAGATTCTTGCGGCTGTCGAAGTGCTGCGCCTCGACCCGCTCCTGCGCGCTCTCGATGGCCCGGCTGACCATGCCCGCCTCGATGGGCTGGTCGTCGTTCATGCCCAGGCGGTCCATCACGGCGGTCATCCGATCGCCGGCGAAGATGCGCATGAGGTCGTCTTCGAGCGACAGGTAGAAGCGGCTGGCGCCTGGATCGCCCTGGCGACCGGCGCGGCCTCGCAGCTGGTTGTCGATGCGGCGGCTCTCGTGGCGCTCGGTGCCGAGGATGAACAGGCCGCCCGCCTCGAGGACCTCCTTCTGCTCCCCCCTGAAGAGGTCGCGCGTGGCCGCGATCTGCACCTCGAAGTCCTCGGGGATGAAGTGGAGCTCCGGGTGCTCGGCCCGCAGGGTGCGCGCGGCCTGCTCATGGCCGATGACGATCTGCTTGACGAAGTCCTCGACCTTCTCCCAGTCGGCGGTGTGGCGCCTGATCACGCCCAGATCCTCGATGAGCGACTGCCCCCAGTATTCGGCGTTGCCGCCCAGGATGATGTCGGTGCCGCGACCGGCCATGTTGGTGGCGACGGTGACCCGCCCCAGCCGCCCGGCCTGGGCCACGATCGGCGCCTCGCGCGCGTGGTGCTTGGCGTTGAGGACCGCGTGGTCGATGCCCTCGGCCTGCAGCATGCGGTGGATGATCTCGGACTTCTCGACGCTGGTGGTGCCCACCAGGACGGGCTGCCCGATGGCGTGCCGCTCTTTGATCTCCGCCACGCAGGCTCGGAACTTCCCCTTCTCGGTGCGATAGACCAGGTCGCCCTCGTCGGCGCGCAGGATCGGCTTGTTGGTGGGCACGACGACCACGTCGAGCGAGTAGATATTCTGAAACTCGCCCTCCTCGGTCTTGGCGGTTCCGGTCATGCCCGACAGCTTGTTGTAGAGGCGGAAGTAGTTCTGGAACGAGATGGTGGCGAGGGTCTGGTTCTCGGGCTGGACCGACACGCCTTCCTTGGCCTCGACCGCCTGGTGGAGGCCGTCCGACCAGCGGCGACCCGGCATCAGGCGGCCGGTGTGCTCGTCGATGATGAGCACCTCGCCCTCGTGCACCAGGTAGTTCACGTCGCGCCGGTACAGGGTGTGAGCCTTCAGCGCGTTGTTCACGTGGTGCAGGACGATGATGTGGGCGGGGTCGTAGAGGTTGGGCACGTCGAGCAGCCGCTCGGTCTCGGCGACGCCCTCCTCGGTGAGCGTCGCCGAGTGCGCCTTCTCGTCGATGTTGTAGTGAATGTCCCGCTTCAGCTTGGGGATGATGCGGTCCACCACAGGGTAGAGCTCGGCGTCGCCCTCCGAGGGTCCCGAGATGATCAGCGGCGTGCGCGCCTCGTCGATGAGGATGGAGTCGACCTCGTCGATGATCGCGTAGTTCAGCTCGCGCTGCACATAGCGGGACAGGTCGAACTTCATGTTGTCGCGCAGGTAGTCGAAGCCGAACTCGTTGTTCTGCCCGTAGGTGATGTCGGAGTTGTAGGCGACCTGCCGCTCCTGATCGCTCAGCCCGTTCACGATCACGCCGGTGGTGAGGCCCAGCCAGCGGTAGAGCTGGCCCATCCACTCGGCGTCGCGTCGCGCCAGGTAATCGTTGACGGTGATCAGGTGCACGCCGCGCCCGGTGAGCGCGTTGAGGTAGACGGGCAGGGTGGCGACCAGCGTCTTGCCCTCACCGGTCTTCATCTCGGCGATGCGCCCCGCGTGCAGGACACCGCCGCCGAGCAACTGCACGTCGTAGTGCCGCATGCCGAGGACCCGCCAGGCGGCCTCGCGGCAGACCGCGAAGGCCTCGGCCTGCACGTCCGCCAGGGACGCGCCGTTGTCGAGCTTCTGGCGGAACTCCCCGGTCTTGGCCTTCAGGGCAGCGTCGTCGAGCTGCTTGGTCTTGGCCTCGTGCGCGTTGACCGCCCGCACCTGGGGCCACAGCTTCTTGAGCGCGCGGTCGTTCGCCGTGCCGAAGACCTTCTGGAGCATTTCGAGCACGCAGACCTCCTGGAGCGGGGCGAAAAGGGCGCCATATCTTAGTGACGCCGGCCCCGGTTGCAACCTCGGCCCCGAAGAACCGAGCGCCCCGTCCGAGGATTCCCTCGGCGCGTCAGCCGCCGGGGTTGGCCTCGAGCGCCGCGTACGCCGTCATGGTGTTGACGTTCAGCAGCACGTCGGGGTCGGCCACCGAATACCGTCGCGCCCCCGCCGCGGCGAGGATCGCCCGCAGCGGCACGCCGTCGTCGCGCAGCAGCCGCGGGCGGAGCCAAGCCGGCAGGCGGACGGGGTGGCCGGGCTCGCCGCGCCATGTGGGGATCCAAGGGCTCTGGTCTGGCAGCCTCGCCAGGGCGGCCAGCGTCTCGGGTGCTACGCGCGGGCGGTCGCAGTGCGTCATCAGCACCGGCCCGGGGGGCAGGGCGCGCAGG
>CALBMW010000201.1 GCA_937896275.1 uncultured Myxococcales bacterium | reverse complement strand
CCACCGAGCGCTTCACGGTGGTCGAGAAGCAGGACAACTACGAGCTGAAGCTCGAGGCCGCCCGCAAGGCGCGGCGCGCCTTCGAGACCGTCCGCTCCGAGCGCATCGCGCGCGGGCACACCTTCGACCCCGATGTCGATCCGGCGCAGACCGGCATGGTCGGCCTGCTGATGTCGCCGGTCACCACCAACTCGGGCCACCTGCCGTCCAAACAGATGTCGGTCAACCCGAACTTCGCGGCGCTGGTGGTCCACTACCTGAAGCGTGTGGGGATCGAGGAGGGCGACGTGGTGGCCGTGGGCCTCTCGGGCTCATTCCCGGCGATCAACATCTCGGTCTACGCGGCCCTCGAGACCATCGGCGCCGTGCCGATCGTGATCGCGAGCGCCTCGGCCTCGCAGTTCGGCGCCAACGATCCCGATCTCACCTGGCTCGACATGGAGCGCCTGCTCGCGGCGCGCGGCGTGTTCAAGACGCGCACGGCCGCCACCTCGCGCGGTGGCATCGAGGATCGCGGCCTGGGCGCGACCAAGGTGGGTCGCGCGCTGCTCGACGAGGCGATGAAGCGCAGCGGCGCCCGTATCATCAAATCCACGACCTACGGCGAGAGCGTCGAGGAGCGGATGAGCATCTATGAAGAGGTGGCCGAGGGCCGCCCCGTGAAGGCCTACATCAACGTCGGCGGCGGCACCACCTCGGTCGGCACCAAGGTGGGCAAGCGCCTCTTCAAGCCGGGCATCAACCGCAGCCTCCCGCCGGGCTCGCGCGAGCTCGACTCGGTGATGAACCGCATGGTGATCGAGGGCATACCGGTCATCCACCTGGTGAAGATCGCGGAGCTCGCCCAGCACTATGGCTTCCCCCAGACGATGGAGACGACGCCCCAGCCGGGTCAGGGCCGCATCTTCGTCCGCGAGGCCTACAACGTGTGGCTGGCCAGCGGGCTCGTGGCCCTGATCCTGCTTGCGTTGATCGGCTTCGTCCGCATGGACTGGGGCTTCCGCATCTTCAAGATCACGCGCGGCCGCGGGCCTCGAAAGGCCCCCGAACAGATGGTCTGAGGGGCCGCGGTCGGGCCCTCGAGGGGGCCTTCAGCCGGGATCCCCCTGCTCGGCCACCACCCACAGGCTGACCACCTGCCCCAGGCTGAAGCGATCGCCGGGCTCGCCGCGAGACGGCGCCACCCGCAGCGTCGGGCGCCCGGGCCCCGCCAACTCCACCCCCACCAGCGTCCGTCCGCCCGCGACGAACGCGCGCGCCAGCTCGGCATAGGTCCAGGCCGTGTCGGGCGCCTCGGCGGCGTCGACCACCAGCCGCGTGAAGGTCTGCCCCCAAGGGCTCAGCAGCTCGGAGTAGATGGCGTCGAAGCCGGGCACCACCGCGGATTGAAAGCTGAAGTAGGCCCCGAACTCGCGCGTGGCGAAGACGTCGATCCGATCGGCCGTGAGGCCGGCGGCGGCGCAGAAGCGGGACTCGAGCAGCGCGCCGAGCGTGTCCTCGACGACCAGCGCCAGCACCCGGAAGTGAGGGCGGAACGGGTACCGCCCCGTGCCGATGAGATCGGCCATCTTCAGCACGGTCATCGCGGTGATCGCGTCCCGGTCGGGGTGGGGATCGCCCAGCACGACCGCCAGATCGACCTCGGCCAGACCGCTGCCCTCCGGCAGGCCCAGGAGCACGCTCTCGCTCGTCCAGTCGGCGACGTCGATGCGCAGGTGGCCGGCGCGGTCGGGTCCCCGATCAGGTCGATAGACCCGGTGCACGCCGTCCTCGTCGAGCTCGAAGCGGCCGGTGGGGCCGGCCTCGTGCCAGAGGCCCAGGTGCTGGTGCAGCGTGTGGTCGTCGAGCATCGTCAGGGCGCCGGCGCGTTCGGCCTCGTCGCGCACCAGCAGCTGAACGCGCACCTCGGGCGCGGCGAGCATCATCGCCTCGAGCATGTGCACCGCGGCGGGACGGAAGCCGCAGACCAGCACCCTGGTCGGGGGCGGCAGGCCGGCTCGCCGCAGCACGGGCAGCGGGCGAGTCGCGGTCGGCTCGCCGAGCGGACGATCCTGGAGGCGGCAGGCGAAGGCGCGCATCGCCTCGAAGTTCTCGGCCACCGCCACGACACCATGCACGGCCTCGCCCACGGGCCGATCGCCGACGGTCGGGCCGAGCAGGGGGCGGTAGGGGCGGTGACGCGCGGGGGGGCGCAGGACGCCGAGCATGACCGCACGGGGCCCGTCCCCCTCGAGCCCGGCCTCGACCAGCGCACGGTGGGTGACGCCATCGGGCAGCATCAGCGCCGGACCGGGGCGGTCGAAGTCCTCGCTGTCGTACAGGTAGCTGTAGATCTCGTGCCCCTTGCTCGACAGCACCTCGCGCAGCAAGGCCTCGAGGTGGGGCTGGGTCGCGGTGGCCGCCACCAACAGCCCCATCAGCTTCTCGGTCGGCACGATGATGGTGTGCGGGCCCCCGGCCACACGCGTGACCGAGACGTTGCGGGGATCGAGCACCTCGGCGACCACCTGCGCGTCGGGGTTGGACTGCCGCAGGCTCAGCACGAAGCGGGCGGTCTCCGCGTCGGCGTCGCCGCCCGCGCGCGGATCGGCCTGAACCACGATGCGCCGCGCGTGGCAGGCGTCGGCTCGCAGGAGCGCCTCGGACTCGGCGCCGTGGCTGCATCGGTAGACGATGTGCCGCAGGCCGGGCCCATCGAGGAAGGCGGGGCGATCCTGGGAGCGGCCGAGCAGGACGGCCGGGAGGACGGTGAACATCTTCTGGTAGTGGCGCACCAGCTCGGTCAGCAGCCGAGACGTGGTCGGCGTGACGTGCACCACGAGCAGGTGCTGCCGCAGCCCGGGCGCCCGATTGCGCCCCAGCTCGACGAGCGACGCCACGACGTCCGCCGCGAGGCCGATGAGGAAGCTGACCAGGAACAGGCCCGCCACCGTCAGCAGCACGCTCACGACCACCGCCGCCAAGTCGGTCGGGGCCTGCAGCATGTTGCCGGGATCCTGCAGCTGTCTGAACGCCCACCACAGGCGCACGGTGAAGCGCGCGTCCAACGCGTCGGTCCGCCCGTCACCGTCGAAGTCGACGTCCGTGGGGGCGAGCTCGTGCAGCACGACCGCTCCGACGAAGGCGGACAGCGCGACCACGAAGCCCATCAAGAAGACCTGGCGGCTACGCTCTCGCTGCGTGAGCACCTGGCGCAGATCGCGGACGACCGGCCCCCAGTAGCCGATGAGCAACAGCATGCGGCTGAGCCGCAGCAGGCGCAGCCAGCGGGCGCGGCCAGCTGACCACGGCAGAAACGAGAACAGCGCGAGGAGGTCGAACAGCAGCAGCGTCAGAGCCCAGGCGCGGTGGCGAGCGGGCGTGCCGTGCGTGTCGGTCTGGGCTGGGCCGAGGGCCGCGGTGGCGCGCGCCAGCAGCTCGGCGCCGAACAGCAAGAGGAAGACGAAGTCGAGGTGCCTCACCCAAGGGAAGGGCAGCAGGCTCACGACGATGGCGGCGCTGAGCACCGCGCGCACGTCCAGCCGGGCGAGCAGCGTCGCCGCCCCCAACGCGCGGACCCTCAGCATGCCCAGCAGGCCTGCACCTCGGTCGGACATGCACCTGCCGCCCTGGACTTGGTCGAGACCCGGGGGACGCTACAAGGGGGCGCGCCGGGGTGCAACGATGAGAGCCCCAACGATGAGGTCCCGGCCCGCTTGCCCCATGCGCGCCCCGGCGGCACGATGGCGCCGATGGCCAAGCAACTCACCCTCCTCGATCCGCCGCCTGCGCTCGCGCGCGAGGTCGCGCTCGCTCGCCTCGACGCGCTCGTGGGCGCCGATCTGCGACCCCTGGCCGACGACCACGGCATCACCGTGTGGCGCGAAGGCAAGCGCAACAAGGGCTGGGCCGGCCAGACCGTCGAGCGGCTGCTCGGCCAGCGGCCCAACAGCATACAGGCCGCGGACTTCGGCGACTGGGAGCTCAAGGTCGTGCCCCTCGCCCTGACGGCGGACGGCCAACTGCGGCTGAAGGAGACGATGGCCATCACCATGTTCACCGAGGCCGATCTCGAGACGCAGGCCTTCGAAGAGAGCCACCTGCTGGCCAAGCTCGAGCGCATCGTGGTCGTGGGGCGGGTCTACGAGGACGCCACCGAGAGCCGCTCGCTCGTGGCGATGGTGGTGCCCTTCGATCTGAGCGACCCGGCGCTGCGCGAACAGGTGCGCGCCGACTATGACGAGATCCGCTGGGTGGTGCGCCAGCACGGCGCCTATGCGCTGGACGCGCGGCTGGGGCGCCTGGTGCAGCCGCGACCCAAGGGCGCTGGACAGTTCCGGGGCGGGCACGGCTTCTACGCGCGCAAGGCCTTCGTCGAGCACATGCTGGGGCTGCCGACGTGAGCGCCGCCGACCCGCCGGACGACCGCACCCCCGTGACGCTGCTGACGGGCTTCCTGGGCGCGGGCAAGACGACGCTGCTCCGAGGCCTGCTCCGCGCCATCGGCGGCGACCGGGTGCTGGTGGTCGAGAACGAGTTCGGCGCGGCCAACATCGACAGCGAGCTGCTCGAGGAGATCGAGCCGGGCATGGTGCGGCGCGTGAACGGCTGCATCTGCTGCGCGGTGCAGATCGACCTGGCCCACACCTTCCGGTCGATCGCCGAGGCGCGCGCGGGCGGGCGCATCGCCTTCGATCGGGTCATCCTCGAGACCACCGGGATGGCCGAGCCGGGCGCGCTGCTGGGCACCTTCTTCGCGGGCGACGCGCTGCAAGCGACCTTCCGCGTGGACGCCGTGGTGACGGTGGTCGATCTGCGCCACATCGAGGTCGACCTTCAGAACAGCCCGGTCGCCCAGGATCAGGTGGCGCAGGCCGACGTGCTGGTGCTCAACAAGCAGGATCTCGTGGACGCCGCGACCCGGGCGCGCGTCGAGGCCTTGGTGCGTTCCGCGAATCCGATCGCGGAGCAGCATGTGACGAAGTTCGGGGCGGTCGCCCCCGCCGTCGTGATCGACCGTGGGCGCTTCGAGCGGGCCGTCTCCCCGAAGCACGGCGGACACCACCACCCGCACCAACACGACCCCTTCGGCAGCGTCGTGGTCCGAGACGCCGGCCCCCACGACGTGCGCCGGGTGCGGGCGTGGCTGCGGCGCCTGGCCGACGCGGCCCCCGACGATCTGTACCGATACAAGGGCATCGTCCACGCGGCGGGGCGCGCGCGTCGGGTGACCGTGCAGGGCGTCCACGACCTGTTCACGATCGAGGCGGCGCGCGCCTGGCGCCCAGGCGAGCGGCGAGAGACCACGCTGGTGTTCATCGGCCTCGATCTGGACGCCGAGGCGCTGGCGCACGCGCTCTGCGCGACGCGCGGCGCGCGGGCTCGTGTCGATGGCTCGGCTGCCGGTACGCTGCCTCGATGAGAACATCACCGCTGCTGGTCTTGCTGCTGATGCTGTCGCTGTCGCTGACGCTGTCGCTGATGCTGGCGGCGTGCGACGACGGGGGCACCGAGGCGGCGGCCGACGCGCGCCCCACCGACGCTGAGGCCGACGGGGCGCCGCGGGCCGATCGTGGCGTCCCCGACGCGGTCGCGCGGGCGGACGGCGCGGCGATGGACGCGGCCGTCGACGCGACGGTGAGCGACGCCGCCGTCGACGGGGCCGCTCCCGACGCCGCGCTGCCGGGCGTCGGCCTGATCATCAACGAGCTGATGCCATCCAACGACGGCGCCTGGATCGACGAGGCCGGCGAGATCGACGATTGGGTCGAGCTCTACAACGGCGGCCCCGATCCGGTGAACCTGATGGACTACAGCCTGAGCGACCGGCTCGACGAGCCGCACGCGCTGCCGGACTTCGCGCTGGCGCCCGGTGACGTGGTCGTCCTCTGGGCCGACGACGCGCTCGAGCAGGGGCCGCTGCACCTGCCCTTCAAGCTGTCCGCCGCGGGCGAGACCGTGTTCCTTTGGGACCCCAACGGCGACCTCCGCGACACCTTCGTGTTCCCCGCCGCTGAGGCCAACGAGGCCTTCGCGCGGCTGCCCGATGGCGTCGGCCCGGTCGAGCGCTGCGGCTGGGCCACGGCAGGGATGGTCAACGGAGCGACCTGCGGCCCGCCCCCGCCGCCCTCGCTGGAGCCCGAGGTCGACTTCGATCCCTACACCTGGGCGGACCCCTGGCCCTTCCCGCCGACCCCGTTGGCGCTGAGCGAGGTGGCGCTGCGGCCGGCCGGCTTCGTCGAGCTGATCAACGTGACCGACGCGCCCGTCGACCTGGCGACCTTCTCGCTCAGGCTGTCGACCATCGCGCCCGGCATGCCATGGCCGACGCGCGCCGAGGGCGTGGTGCTGGCGCTGCCCGCGGCCATGCTGCCCGCCGGCGATCGCATCGTGGTGCAGGTCACGGTCGAGGACACCGCCGCGCTGGAGGCTGACCCGGCCTTCGAGGGGGTGCTTCAGCTGTGGGCGGAGGACCGCGAGTTCCCGGTGGAGCGCGTGGACTTCATGCGCTGGCCCGAGGGCGCGGCGCTGACGCGGGTGCCCGACGCCACCGGACGCCACCGCTTCTGCGGCGCCACCACGCCCGGAGCCGCCAACGACCCCTGCGATCCGCTGGCCACGCGCGCCGTGGGCGACCGCCTGCGCCACCTGCGCACGCCCGGCGACTTCGCGGCGCTCGCCGACGGCGACTTCGCCACGGGCATCCAGTCCGTCAAGGTCGTGCTCGACCTGCAGGGGGGCGACGCCGTGCACCTGCTGTCCTCGCGCACCTGGGATCTGCACTTCCGCTTCGTCAGCGAGATCATCGATCAGCAGCCCCACCTCGACCGCTGCGATGCCGAGGAGAACCGCGTGTTCTACGCTGGCTGGAGCGCGTTCAGCGACATCAACTACCGGCAGGTCGAGGGACGCCGCTACCTGCTGGGCACGCTCCAGCACCACGGCGGCGCCGACCTGTGGACGGTCGAGTTCGCCGCCGGCGACACGATCAGCGCGGCCCAGATGCGACGCGCCTTCTTCGGGGCGGTGGCCCACGCCGACGAGCCGCAGCGCTTCGGCCTACGGCCCCAGACCAGCGATCAGCTCGAGCGCGCGCGCACCCTCGAGGGCAGCGTGCCGCTGGTTGATCCGAACGCGCCCTTCCGCGGGCAGACCTACCAGCCGCTGACCGAGACGGTGGGCTACGGCGTGCTGACCTTCGTGCCCGTCGGCGATCTGGACAGCGTGCCGCTGGGGCCGCAGGTCATCGTGGTGACCGATCAGGTGCCCAACGACATCGCGTTGGTGGGGGGGCTGATCACCGAGTCCTTTCAGACGCCGCTGGCCCACGTGAACCTGCTGAGTCGCAACCGGGACACGCCCAACATGGCCTTGGTCGACGCGCGTCGGGAGGCGCGGCTGGCCGACCTGTTCGGGCAGCTCGTGCGGCTCGAGGTGGGCGGGGGCGACTTCACCGTCGAGGCCGTCGAGGGCGCCGAGGCCGAGGCCTTCTGGGAGGCGCGTCGGCCGAACGGGCCGCCCTTGGAGCCGCGCCTCGACACCTCGGTGCGCGGGGTGGTGGACCTCTCGACGCGCAGCCTGGCCGATCTGCCGGCGGTCGGCGCCAAGGCGGCGGGGCTGGCCGAGCTGCTGCGGGTCAACTCGGCGCAGGAGGGCTGCCCGGGGCCCCTGGCGTTGCCCGCGACGCCCACGGCCGTGCCCGTCGTGCACTCGCTCGAGCATTACGAGGCCAGCGGGGCGCGGGCCCTGCTGCTTCGCCTCGAGGACGACGCCGCCTTCCGCACCGATCCCACGGCGCGGGCGGCCGGCCTGGTCGAGGTGCGGCGGCTGATCACCGAGTATCCGGTCGATCCGGCGTTGCTCGCCGAGATCGAAGGCTCACAGCGTGGCCTCTACGGCACCGCCCGGGTGCGCTTTCGATCGAGCAGCAACACCGAGGATCTGCCCGGCTTCAACGGCGCGGGCCTCTACACCTCGGTGAGCGCGGCGCTCGACGATCCCGACCGGCCGGTGGCGGACGCCCTGCGGACGGTTTGGGCGAGCCTGTACCGCGCGCGCGGCTATGACGAGCGCAGCTACCACAACATCTCGCAGGACGGCGTCGCGATGGGCGTGCTGATGGAGCCGGCCTTCCTCAGCGAGCGCGCCAACGGCGTGGGCGTGACGCGCAACGTGCTCGAGCCCATCCGCAGCGACTACTACATCAACGTCCAGGCCGGCGAGGCCACGGTCACCAACCCGGCGCCGGGCGTGGGCAGCGAGGCGCTCCTCTTCAGCCCCTACCGGCCGCCTCGGGTGCGCTACCTGGCGCGCAGCACGCTCACGGGCGGGGCGCCGGTGCTGAGCGGGGCCGAGATCGAGGACGTCGCGTGTCGGCTGCGCGCGATCCACGACCACTTCAGGCCGATCATCGATCCGGCCCGAGACGATCCGTGGTTCGCGATGGACGTGGAGTTCAAGCTGGTGGGCGAGGCGCGGCGCGTCTACGTCAAGCAGGCCCGGCCCTACTCCTTTGGCTCGCTGGACAGACCCGCCGACTGCCGCGCGCTCTGACCACCGGGCGCCGTGACGGCGGGACGCCAGCTGCCACCACCGGGCGTGCGCACCTCGATCGCCTCGCCTGCCTCCACCCGCAGGGACACCTTGCCCGGCAGCGGCGTGCGGTGATCCGCCGCGTCGAGGTGCGTGTTGGTCCCTGGCTCGCCGTCGGGCGCGCCGTGCAGGCCGTAGGCGCGCGTCGTGCGTCGCTCGGTCACCAACGAGACCTCGCCCGGCAGCAGGAAGCGGTAGCGGCGCACGACGCCCGCGCCGCCGGCGTGGACACCGGGCTCCGTGGCCTGGGCGGGGGCGAGCCCGTAGACCTCGACACGCACCGGGAAGTCGCGCTCGAGCGCCTCGATCGGGGTGTTGAGCGTGTTGGTCATGTGCGTGTGCACCCCGCTCGCGCCCGGGCCTTCGGGTCCGCCGCCCGCGCCACCGGCCAGCGTCTCGTAGTGCACGAAGGGACCGCCGTCCGGCAGCTCGCCGCCGAACAGCACGTTGTTCATCGAGCCGCACGACGCCGCAGGCACCCGGTCGGGGGCCGCCTGCGCGAGCGCGCCGAGGATGATGTCGACCAGCCGCTGAGAGGTCTCGACGTTGCCCGCCGACACCGCCGCGGGCGGTCGCGCGTCGATGATCGAGCCGGGGCGCGTGCGGACCTCGATGGGGCGCATCAGGCCGTCGTTCGAGGGCATGGCTTCGCCCGCGAGGCAGCGAAAGCAGTAGAAGACGGCCGACAGCGCGATTGCCCGAACGGCGTTCATGGTGCCGGGCACGCTGTCGGGGGCCGCGGTGAAGTCCACGATGGCGCGGTCACCGGCGATCGTGAGCGTGACCGGGAGCGGTACGGGCGCGTCCCCGAAGCCGTCGTCGTCGAGGTGGTCGGTGAAGCTCCAGGTGCCGTCCGGCAGGTCGGCCAGCAGCGCCCGCATGCGACGCTCGGCGTAGTCGAGCAGCGCGTCGCCCAGCCGCTCGACCGGTGCGCGCCCCTGATCGGCCACCCAGGCCTGCAGCCGCGACACGCCCAACCGGTTGGCGGCCTCCTGCGCCCGCAGATCGCCGCGGCGGTCGTCGGGCGTGCGCGACGCCCGCGCGAAGCGCTCTCGCAGCGCGTCGTCGAGCGCGGTGGGCGCCAGGCGGAAGCCCTCGTCGTCAATCGTGAGCGGCCGACCGCGCCCATGGCGATCGCGCGGCGCCGGCAGGCTGCCCGCCGAGATGCCGCCCACGTCGGCGTGGTGGGCGCGGTTTGCCACATAGAAGGCGGGCGCGTCGTCGCCGGGGACGAAGACCGGCGTCACCAGCGTGACATCCGGCAGGTGCGTGCCCCCCGCGAAGGGATCGTTGAGCAGCACCTGAACCCCCGGCCGCATCGGCACCGCCGCGATGGCCGCGAGCACGCTGGCGGGGGTGCTGCCCAGGTGCACCGGGATGTGCGCGGCGTGCACCAGCATGCGCCCTCGCGCGTCGAAGACGGCGCACGAGAAGTCCCGCCTCTCCTTGATGTTGGCCGAGAAGGCCGCCCGCATGAGCGTCGCGCCCATCTCCTCGGCGATGGCCGCGAGTCGCTGCCGATGGATCTCGGTGGCCAGCGCGGTGGCCCGCGCGGGATCGGCGTGCGCGTGACCGGCTCGACGCGAGCACCGCAGG
>CALBMW010000200.1 GCA_937896275.1 uncultured Myxococcales bacterium | reverse complement strand
GGTCGCGGTCGAGAAGCTCGATGTGATCGGGGTCGGCGGCCTCACCGGCGCGACGGTCAGCGGTCTGGGCGCCGCCGACGTGACGGCGCCGGGTGACGGGCGAGCGCTGGCTCGCGTGGCCGCGACGGCGGGCGCCCTGCGTTGGTGGCTGGCGGCGCGGGACGGCGTGCGGATCGAGGTCGAGCACCGCGACTACCAGGCCAGCGACGACGGCGCCCGCCTGATCGAGGTGAGGCGCGCGCTCGACCTCGAGGCCACGCTCGTCACGGGCGCGACGCGGTTCGACCTCGCCTGGGCGCTCCGCGACACCGAACACCTGCTGCTCAGCGACCAGGTGCCCACCGCGGCGGAGGGGCGGATCGAGGACACGCTGAGGGTTGGGCTGACCGACGGTCGCGGCGAGCTGACCGTCACGTGCCGCGGCGGCGCGTGCGCCACGGCCGATCCCCAGGGCGCGCTGGAGCGCTGGACGTCGGCGCTGGCGCGAGCGGGCCTGACGCTGGCGTTGACGGACCTGCCACCCCGCTACGGTGCGGCGATGGCGCGCGCGACGCTGCGCGGCTCAAGCCCGGTCATCGACCTGAGACCGCTGACGCCTTAGCGCCCAGCCCGCCCACACCAGCGCCGACACCATCAGCGCGCTGCCGAAGATGTGGGTCGCCCACCCGATGCGGGTGTCCCACATGATCAACCCCATCCAGCGCAGCAGGTTGGTCCAGTCGTGCGTCCCCGGCCGGTCGGACCCCGTTCCGCCGCCGAGCAGCGGCAAGTCGCCCAGGCGCGCGTCCGAGATGTAGGGGGCGCAGTCGACGAAGCTGCCGCCGAGCCACCACAGCGCCACCGCAGCGCCGAAGACGTGGCGCTGGCGCAGGAAGGCGCCGAAGCACAGGGCGGGGATCGACAGCTGCCCGAGGGTGCCGCCCGCCACGGTGAGGAAGCGGCCGCCCCACGAGAAGAGGACGTGGCCGGCCTCGTGGAAGACCAGGTAGACGCGATGCATCCACAGCGTCATCGCGGTCGCGTCCCCCTTCAGCGCGACGAACAGGAAGGATGGCGTCCACGCGATGAGGACCACCCAGCAGACCACGCGACCCCAGAACACCATGGGGTTCACCGGCGCGTCCTCCGGCTCGAGCCAGGCGACGACGGTGTCGCGCACGACGCGCCAGCGGCCGGACGAGCTTCGCGCAGGCGGTGCATCCGCGGGCAGCGCCTGCGCGCAGCGGGGACAGCGTTGGGCGTTTGGGGAGACGAGGACGCCGCAGCGGGAGCAGCGCATCGGCGCGCATCCTTGGCCGGGCGGCAGGCCGCGCGAGATCAGTGGACGGCGCGGCTCGGCTGCAGCCAACGCAGCAGCCAGGGCCGCTGCCGAGGCGGCTGGACCGGCGTGTCGTCGTCGGGCACCACGAGGAAGCTGGCCATCCCAAGGCGCCGCAGCTCGCCGGCGACCTCGAGGCTGACGTCGACCAGGGCCAGCACGACACCCGCGGCCTCGAGCTGCGAGTAGAGCCGGACCAGCGCGACCAGGCCCGAGGCGTCGATGCGATCCACGTTGCGAAGCGAGAGGGTGAGACGGCGAGCGCGGAGGAGCGGGAGTTCGGCGAGGTCGCCGGCCAGCGCCAGCGCGTTGCGACCCACCAGATGACGATCGACTGTGAAGTTCACGAGCACAAGCACCCCCTCCGTCGCTGACCCCAGCGAGGGCACTAGCAACGCGCGCGCCAACTGTCGCGCCGACTGTCGCGCCGACTGTCGCGCCGACACTCCGTGGGGCCAAGCGAGATGGGGTGGGGACGAAACGGGGTAAAATCCGACGGCCACGGTGTGGTGCACCACACACCCCGTGGAGCGGGGCGCCCGCAATGCACACGAAATTCACGATGTGGCACACCGTGACACGTCTGCCCTCGCGTCGGGCGGCGTGGCACAGTGAGAGTGACGCAACACACAGGCGGCCGCGTGATCGGGCCGCGTGATCGGGCCGCGTGATCGGGCCGCGTGATCGGGGGGCCGCGTGATCGGGCCGCGTGATCGGGCCGCGGTCACGCCGCCCGGCCGGCGCTGTATGCTGCCGGCCGTGCTGCTCGCCACCCTGGCCTTGTTCGTCGTCTCGCTCGGCTACGGCGTCGTCGTGCCGCTGCTCCCCGATCTGGCCGGCGGCCGCGCGGCCACCGACGAGGCCCTGCTGTCCGCCGTCTACGCCAGCTACGCGGCGACCAAGATCGCGACCCAGGTGCCGGGGGGCGTGTGGGTCGACCGGGCAGGCCCCGAGCGCCCTCTGCGGCTGGCCCTCGTCGCGTATGTCGTCTCCCTCTCGGGCTTCCTGGTCGGCTCGGATCTGGTCTGGTTCTCGGTCGTGCGCGCCGTCGAGGGGGCCGCCACGGGCCTGATCTACCCCGCCGCGTTCGCGCTCGCCCTGCGCGGCGCCGATCCCGCCCACGCGGGGCGGCGCCTGGGCACGATGGTCGGCCTCGGGACCGCGGGCATGCTGGTCGGGCCCGCGCTCGGCGGTTGGCTGGGCGTGGACGATCCGCGCCGACCGGTGTGGGTGGCGCTGGCGCTGACGATGCCGGTGCTGGCGTGGGCCCTGCTCCGACGACCGGCGCCGGCGCCCGCCCCACGCGCGGGCACCGTGGGCGACGAGGTGAGGCGCCTGGCCCACGTGGCGCGCGATCTGGCCTTCGTCGGCGTCGCGCTGCCCATCGCGTTCAACAAGCTGACCTTCTCGTCCTTTCAGGGCCTGCTGCCGCTCTATGGGCCCGACCACCTGGGGGTCGGCGCGCGCGGCGTGACGGCGCTCTTCGTCCTGACGGGCGTCGCCTTCGCCGGGGCCCAGCCGGTGGGGG
>CALBMW010000199.1 GCA_937896275.1 uncultured Myxococcales bacterium | reverse complement strand
GGCCGCGGGCTGCGACGGCACGTCCGCCGTGGGTGGCGGCCGGCGCGACGCGATCCCGGCCGTCGACGCCGCGGCGCAGGACGCCGCGCCTCCGCCGGATGCAGCCCCGCCGGTGGACGCTGCGCCCTCGCCGACCGATCAGGGGAGCGATCCGCCGGACGGTCTGGCCCCCGCCCTCGACGCGACGCCCTCGGTCGACTCAGCGCCCGCGGGCGACGCCGGCCCACCTCGAGACGCCGGCTTGCCCGACGGGGGTGGCTGCGTCCCCGAGCCCGAGCGCTGCGACGGCCTCGACCAGGACTGCGACGGTCAGATCGATGAGCAGCCCACCGACGCCGACGGCCCCTGCGAGGCGCCCGCTGGCTGCGGCGCGGGTCGCTTCGCCTGCGTGGGCGGGGCGCTCCTGTGCATCGGCCAGCCCAACGGCGCGCTCGACGTCTGCAACGGCCGGGACGACGACTGCGACGGCGAGGTCGACGAGGCCGATCCCCAGGCTGGCGCGGCCTGCGGGCCCGCGGTGGGGGCCTGCGTCTCGGGCGCGATTCGGTGCATCGTCGGGCAGCTCACCTGCGTGGGCGGCGTGAGCCCGGTGCCCGAGATCTGTGACCGCGTCGACAACGACTGCGACGGGCGCGTCGACGAGGGCGACGGCCTCTGCGCCAACCCGGGCGAGGCCTGCGCGGACGACCGCGACTGCGGGACCGGGCTGTGCCTGTTCGACTTCGGCACCCGCTACTGCAGCGAGCCCTGCGATCCCGCCGCCGCGCGCTGCCCGGTGGGCTTTACGTGTCGGTCGCGCAACGACCGCGACGTCTGCCTGATCAACTACGCCGCGTGCACCAGCGACCGCGACTGCGGCGGCGAGGCGGTCTGCCAGCTCGTGCCCCCCGAGGGTCCGGACGACCTGGGGGGAAGATGCCGCCCGCCGGTCCCCGACGGCCTGCCCCTGGGCGGTGACTGCCGCGATCCCGCGCACCGTTGCAGCAGCGGGCTCTGCCTGGGGGGCGAGCGCTGCACCACCCTGTGCCAGACGGGGGCAGAGTGCGGCGCCGGCTTCGTCTGCGCGCTGCGCCCGATCGTGCTCGGCAGCGGCGAGGTGGTGGACACCGGCTTCTGCCTCGCGGCGTGCGGCGGTGACGCTGACTGCGCCGTCCCCGATGACGGCTACCTGTGCCAGTACGGACCGCTCACCGGCGGCGCGGGCATCGTCGGGTATTGCGACCGGCCCTTCACCGGCGAGCCGGTCGGGGCCTCGTGCGACACGCGCGCCGATCCGCCCCGGCGCTGCGACCATCGCTACTGCGAGGGACCCGAGGGCGAGCGCTACTGCACCCAGGGCTGCGTGGAGGCGGGTGACTGTCCGGCGGGCTGGGGCTGCGAAGACACGCCCATCCTGGGCACGGACTTCAGCTTCGGGCTCTGCCACCGCCCCTGAACTCTGCCACGGCCCCTGAAGAGGCGCGGCAGCACCAGGCCGCAAAGGGCAAACAGCAAGAGACCGAGGGGCGCGCTGCCCGATCTCCCCGGCGCCGACGTGCAGTCCGACGCCGCGCTGCGCTCGCTCGAACCCAGGTCGTTCAGATCGACGAAATAGTCGCCCTGCACCTCGATGGGGCCGCAGGCGGTGCCGCCGACCGGGTAGATGGCGCACAGGCACTCGATGTCGTCCTCGTGGAGGGTCGTCTTGTCCAGCTCACCGCGCGGCGCCGACGCGAACATGGTGGCGGCCGTCACCTTGGTGTGATCGAGCCCGAGGAAGTGGCCCGCCTCGTGGGTCACCGTGTTGCGGATGTCGAAGGCGATGCGGCCGGGCAAGGTGCTGGTCGTGAAGGTGAAGCCCGCGCCGTTCAGCTCGATGTCGGCGTCGATGATGGCGCCGGCGAAGGGGCAGGCGCCCCCCGCCCGGTCGCAGAAGGTCACGGTCGTCACGGCGATCACGTCGTCCTGGTGCGGCCAGTCCGCAGCGCGTTCGCGCCAGACCACGTTGTTGATGTTGGTGCCGCCCACGATGTAGCCGACCCGCGGATCGTTGGTGAGCCCCTGGTACTCGAGGCTCAGATCGACGCAGCTGGGACCCTCCCAGGTCGCGAAGGACCGTTGGACCGCGTCGAGCGCCGCCGAGAGGGCGACGTCCTCACTGCCGGCGTCGTGCAGGTGGTACGGGATGCAGTTGGTCCACCACTTGATGGCGCCCCCGCTCGAGGTCGTCGACCGCTCGCAGGCGCCCGCGGAGGACGCGGCGGCCAGGGTGAGGAGCGCGGCCGCGAGCGTGAGCGCCCGCGTGCCCGCCTGCGCGGTCGAAGCCAGGTCCCGTCTCATCGTCGCCTCCTGCGGCGCGTCGCGAGGACCGCCGCGGCCAGCACCCATCCGGCGGTCCCGACGGGAGCACCCTCTCCAGGCGCCGCACGGCACCCGGGCTCATCCTCGATCGGCCGAGGCGCGTCTGCCGCGTCTGCGGTGCCCGTCGCGGCGTCCGGCTCGCC
>CALBMW010000198.1 GCA_937896275.1 uncultured Myxococcales bacterium | reverse complement strand
CTTCTCGAGGACCGCCGAGGAGGGCGACGCCGCGGCGAGGGCCCGCTCGAGGGCCGCCATCTCAGCCTCCGGCTGCCGCGCCACCCGCTCGACGTCGGCGAGGTGCTCGGCCAGCCGCGCCTCGTCCCGACCCGGGGGTACCGCGGCCAGCGCCCGCTCGATGGCCGCGCGGGCCGCCGTCGTGTCTCGCGTCTGCAGCGCGCTCGCCGCCAGGCGTTCTAGCGCGCCCACGTCGGCCGGCACCTCGATCAAGTGCGCCTCGATGCACGCCCGCGCCGCGGCGGGATCGGGCGCCTTGTTGCGGTGGATGGCCCACAGGCGAAAGGTGACGGCGCGCCGCATCGCCGGATCCGGTGTCACCGCGCGCAGCTGCCGGTAGGTCGCCGCCGCGGCAGCCCAGTCCTCGATCTCGGCCTGCAGATCGGCCAGGCGCTGCAGGCTGTCCGGCTCGGGCGCCTCTTGCACGGCGCGCTGCAGCAACTGCACCGCCCGGCGCGGGTTCGACAGCCGACTGACGCACAGCTCGGCCACCTCGGCCAACAGGGCGGCCCGCTGCGCCGGCAGGGCGGAGGCCCGGTCCTCGAAGGCGTCGACGAGGGCCTCCCAGCGGCCGGTGCGCTCGCAGACCCGCCGCACGCCCGCGGCCGCCTCCTGGTCCTCGGGGTTGCGGGCCAGGGCCGTGAGATAGTCGTCGAGCGCCTCCTGGCCGGGCCACTTGACCGCCTCGCGGCTGCGGGCGGCCTCGAGCAGCAGCGCCGACGCGTTGGCCGGGTGCTGTGACAGACGCCCCTCGCGCTCGGCGAAGACCACGGCCTCGTCGGCGTCGCCCAGCTCGCCATGGATCTCGCGCAGCGCGCGCAGGGCGACGGGCGACGATCCGTCGGCGTCGAGCACCGAGCGGTAGCAGGCCGCCGACTCGTTCAAGCGTCCGTGCTGGCGGAGCAGGCTGCCCGCGCGCAGCAGGACGGACGAGCGCTCGCGCGCATCGGAACACACGTTGAGCCGCCGCTCGAGCACGGAGGCGAGCAGATCGACGTCGCCGGTCTCGGTGGCCCACGCCTCGATCCACTCGAGCGCCTCGCGCTGGTGAGGATCCAGCGCCAGCGCTGCGCGGTAGTCCGCCAGCGCGGCGCCGGCGTCGTCGAGGTGCGCCTCGTGCAACCGGGCGCGCTGCAACAGCACGTCGACGCGGGCCTCCTGGGAGCGCGTCGCGCGGGCCAGACCGCCATAGATCCGCACCAACTCGGCCGGATCTCGGGCGGCGAGGTAGAGCCGCTCCAGCGCCAGCAGCGCCGAAGCGTGGTCCGGCACCAGCGCCAGGACCGTCTCGTAGGCCTCCACCGCGTCGGCGGGCTTTCCCAGCTGATCGGTGGCGATGCGGCCCACCTCGAGCCAGTGATCCACCGCCTCGCTGGTGCTGGGCGCGGCGTCGGCCAGGTGGCGGTGCGTCGCCGCGACCGCCTCGTGATCCTCACGGGCGCGGTAGGCCTCGAGCAGCGCGCCCAGGGCTGGCCGGAACCCCGGATCGGCCGCCTGCGCGCGCTGCCAGGCCTCGATGGCCGCGTCCTGCTCCTCGGGGACCTCGGCGTGCAACGCGCCCAGCCGATGCAGGAGCCGCGCGCGGTCCCGGGGATGGTGCAAGAGCTCCGCCTCGGCCGACATCAGCTCGGCCGACGTGGCGTGATCGCCCGCCTCCAGCGCCAGCGCTCGCAGCGCGCGCAGGGCGGGCACGTGCGCGTCGTCCAGATCGAGGCAGGTGCGAAAGGCGGCGCGCGCCTGAACCGGATCGCCCAGCTCGTCGCGCAGCACCTCACCGACCTTGAAGTGCAGCACCGCCGCCTCGCCGCCGCTGCCGAGCAACGCCGCCTCGCGCCGGTACATCTCGATGAGGGCCGCCCAATCCCCCGACCCCTGGCAGAGCCGCCCCATCGCCTGCAGCGCCGGCGGGAAGCGCGGATCGAGGTTGAGGGCCGCCTCGAGGTAAGCCCGCGCGCGCACCTCGTCGCCGATGGACCGAACGCAGATCTCCGCCGATCGCACCAGCAGCGCGAGCTGCGCCTGGGGCTCGAAGAGCCCCTCGAGTTCGAGGTCGTTCATCTCGAGCAGCTCGGACCAGCGGCCCGTTCGCGCGCAGAGACGGGCGATCGAGCGGATCGCCTCGGCGTGCCCCGGCTGCAGGGCGAGCACCTCGCGCCAAGCCGTGATGGCCTGGGCCGGATCGTCGAGCTGCTCGGCGCACGCCTCCGCGACGCGCTCCAGCAGCCGAACGCGCTCGCGCCCGTCGTGTGTGCGCGCGATCTCCTGCCGCAGCAGGGCCACATAGGCGGCGTGATCCCCCTGCGCCAGCAGCATGCGCGCCAGGGCCCGCGCGGCGTGCGCGAAGTCGGGCGCAGCGTGGATGGCGTCGCGATACGCCGCGGCGGCACCTGCGACGTCGCCCCTACGCAGCTCGAGGATCTCTCCGATCTTGAAGCACTGGTTGGCGCGCTGGCGGGCGTCCGCCAGGTGCGCGAGCTCGGTGCGGTGCATCGCCACCAGCGCCGCCCAATCGCCGTGCCTCGCCAACAAGCGCCCCAGCGTCTCGAGCGCCGGCTGCCAGGTGGGCTCGACCCCCAACAGCTGCTGCAGCGTGTCGATCGCGCCGGCCTCGTCCACCATGTGATCGAGGCGCAGCTCGGCCAGCGCCCACAGGTGCTCCACCTTCGTCGAGGCGTCGACGGCGCCGGCCACGAGCAGCTCCAACCCGAACGCGGCCTCGGCCCAGGCGCCCCGCCCGCGCTGCAGATCCACCAGCATCGAGCGCCCCAGCAGGTCGCTGGGATCGGCCTCGACCGCGGTCTGCAGCAACTCCTCGGCCAGCTTCCCGTCGTGCAGGTGGTCGAGCGCCACGCGCGCCAGGTGGGCCATGAGCCGCGCGCGTCGCTCGCCGTCCTTCAGGCTGCTGGCCGCTTGGTGCGCGGTCGTCACGTAGGCCCGCCAGCGGCCCCACGCACGGTGCACGCGGGCCAGGCGGTCCAGCGTGGCCGCGTCGTCGGGCGACAGGCGCAGCGCCTCCTCGAGCAGTCGGACCGCTTCGGCGTCCTGTCCGGCGCGCAGCCGCGCGTCTGCGGCGTCGATGCGCAGCGCCCGGGCCAACGCAGGATCCCGGCAGGTGCGCGCCGCCATCTCCGACGCGCGGGCCGCGGTGGTCAGATCCCCCGCCAGCGTCGCGGCGTGCGCCAGCCCGCGCGCGGCCACCGAGTCCTCGGGGGTCAGCTCCAGGGCCGCGGCGTAGGCGTCGCGTGCGTCCTCGGCCCACCCGAAGCGCGCCAGGAAGATCTCGGCCTTCTCGACCAGGAGCCTCGCCCGCTCGGTCGCCCCCGAACGCGCCCGCAGCTCGGCGTCGATCAGGGCCACCACCATCTGCCACTTGCCCGCGCGCCGAAACACGCGCCGGCCGGCTCGCAGCGTCGCCAGGTGGTGAGGATCCGAGCGCGCCGCGCGCTGGTAGAAGAGGACCGCCCGCCGGTCGTCGCGCAGCTCGCGCTCGTACAGGCCGCCCACCTCGTAGCAGAGGGCCGCCCGCCGCCGCGGATCGATGGTCGCGTCGATCTCGCGCTCGAAGGCTTGCAGCGTGGCGTGCAGGCGATCCCACTCGGCCGACGCGCTGGGGTCGACCACGGGCGCCGGCGTGCTCATCTGCCGATCGAACCAGCGCCGGTCGATGTCGTGCTCGTCGCGCTCTTCGCTCATGTCTTTGGGAGCCTCCCCGCAAGATCGCTCCACGTCGCGCAGCACCGTTCTGCCGGCCGATGCCTGCGTTGGAAAGCCTTCGAATAC
>CALBMW010000197.1 GCA_937896275.1 uncultured Myxococcales bacterium | reverse complement strand
CTATATGTCAAGTGGCTGGTCTTGACCCCCCCTTGTCTCGCTGGCGTCCGCAGGCCGGGCGGGTGACGAGAGGAAGCGTGGGGTCACGAGCAGCCACTTGACGTGGGCGGAAGGCGCCGCCGAGGGCGTCTATATGTCAAGTGGCTGGTCTTGACCCCCCAAAGGAGTTCCCGTGGCGCGGAGGATGGTTTGGATGGCGGTCGGGCTGGCCTGGGCCCTTGGCTGCGACGACGCGGACGGGGCCGCTTCGGGCGTGGACGCGGGGCGGCCGGGGGGCGCGGTGTGCGCTTTCGACGACTCCGAGGGGCCAGACAGCGCGGCGGCGCTGCGCTCGGACGAGGCCGCCATCGGGGTGCTGTGCCCCGTGGGGGACGCGGACTGGTACCGCCTGGAAGTACCTGCGGGACACCGGCTCCTGACCGTCGACCTCGAGACGACCAACCCCCTCACGGCCGTGGAGCCGACCTATGCGCTGCTCGACGCCGAGGCGCGCGCGCTGGGTGGGCCGCGGCCGGACGAGGTGCGGGGCGCCGCGCTGCACGTCACGCACTGCGTGCCCGCGGGGGCGCTGACGGTGGTGGTGCGGGATCAGGGCGACGACGCGCAGGATCTGCGCCACGGCTACACCCTGACCGCCACGTCGCGGGCCGATCCCGATTCGTCCGAGCCCGACGACACGCCCGCTCAGGCGCACCCGCTGAGCCCCGAGCAGCCGGGCACCGGCACCATCGGCTGCCGGGGCGATGTCGACGCGTGGCGGGTCACCGTGCCCGACCGCCGCGTGCTGCGCTTCCGGCTGACCATGCCGACGGGCCCCGTGGCGCCGCGCGTTCGGGTGCTGGCGCCGGACGGCAGCGTGCTGACCGATCAGGCGAACCCCGCGGGCGTGCGCGAGGCCACCGATCTGAGCCGCGCCGTCGTCCTGGCAGGCGCAGGCGATTACGCCGTGCTGGTGAGCGACGACGACGACGGGCAGGCCGATCCCGACACCGCCTACGCCCTGAGCGTCGAGTTGGCCACGGAGCGTGACGCGAACGAACCCAACGACGTGGCGAGCGCGGCCACGGCGCTCGCGCCGGCACCCGTGACCTGCAGCGCGGGCTGGTCCGATTGGCTCGAGGCGCAGGGCACGGTGGGGGTGCTGGGCGATCCCGACTGGTTCGTGGTGCCGCTCGACGCGTGCCGGCGTGGCATCGCCGAGATCGATCTGAGCCTCGACGCGGCCGGGCTCACGCCGGCCCAGGCGTGGGCTCTGCAGGCCGACGTACAGGCCTCGGTCGCCGTGGTTCGGGGGCACGCGGCCTCGGCCTGCACCGCCGACACCGACTGCCGCGAGCTGACCCCCCGCTGCGACTCGAACTGGGACTGCGCCGGCTACGGAAACGCCTGCCTCCCGAGCGGCCACTGCGCCGGTGCGGCCGCCTGCCTCACCGAAGCGCAGTGCGGCGCTGTGGTGATGGAGCGCCACCACACGCCCTCACCGGTGCCCGCGACGATCGACGCCCCCCCGCCACCGAACGCGGTGCACTTCGCCGCGCCCACGCGGACCAACACGCCGCTGTACCTGCGCGTCGGTGACTTCGGCGGCGACGGGCTGGCACCGGACGCCCTGTATACGCTGCGGGTTCGGCTCCGGCGCGACCCCGACGAGCACGAGCCTTCGGAGCTGTTCACGCCGGCCATCACCCGGGAGGATCCAGCGGGCGTGCAGCTCGACTTCGCCCGACGGCAGGGCAACGTCGTGCCGGTCCACGACTGCACGGCGCAGTTGAAGGGGTTGCCGGACGCCGGCGTGGCGGACGCGGCGGTCACGGACGCGGCGGTCACGGACGCGGCGGTCGCAGACGCGACGCCGGTCGTGGACGCGGCGCCCATGCG
>CALBMW010000196.1 GCA_937896275.1 uncultured Myxococcales bacterium | reverse complement strand
TTCGTCGGCGCCGCGGCCTTCGCCGGCGCCGCGGCCTTCGTCGGCGCCGCGGCCTTCGTCGGCGACACCACGGCCGGCTCGACCACGGGCCGCGTGTCCGGGCCGGGCGGGGTCGCGACGTGGCGCGGCGTCTTCGCACGCTTGGCCACCGGGTGCACCACCGCCACCGGCGCCGGGCTCGCCTCACCCTCGGCGTCATCGTCCCCAGCCCCGGCCGCGCCCCCCGCCTCGATGAGCGCCACCAGCTCCGTCGTGCTCATCGCCCCCGCGCGCCCCGCGCCCTCCAACACCGCCTCCATCAGCGCGCGCTTCTCCTCGTGCAGCGACACGACCTGCTCCTCGATGGTGCCGCGCGCCACCAGCCGGTACACCGTCACCGGCTGGGTCTGCCCGATGCGGTGCGCCCGATCCGTCGCCTGGTCCTCCACCGCCGGGTTCCACCACGGATCCAGGTGGATGACATAGCTCGCCGCCGTCAGGTTGAGCCCCGTGCCGCCGGCCTTCAGCGAGATGCAGAACACGTCGCCCTCACCCGCCTGGAACGCGTCCACCAGCCCCGCCCGCTGCCCGGCCGGCGTCCCCCCGTCCAGGTAGAGCGATCGCACCCCGTCCGCCTCCAGCGCCGCCCGCACCAGCTTCAGATGATCGGTGAACTGGCTGAAGATCAGCGCCCGGTTGCCCTCGCTGCGCAGCTCGGCCACCAGCTCGCGCACCACCCCCAGCTTGGCCGCGTCGGCCGGCGCCGAGGGGTCGACGAGGCGCGGGTGGCAGGCCAGGCGACGCAACCGCATGATCGCCGCAAGCACCTGAAACCGCTGATCATTCTCCGGCATGGCGCCCGCCGCCAGCTGCGTGGCCGCGGCCAGCCGCGCCTGCTGGTAGCGCCGCCGCTCGCCCGGCGTCTGATCCACCCACACCGTGACCTCGGAGCGCGCCGGCAAGTCCGGCGCCACCGCCGCCTTGGTCCGCCGAAGGACGAAGGGCCGCACCAGCCGCGCCAGCCGCGCCCGCGCCAGCTCCTCCCCGTCGGCGATGGGCCGCGTGAAGCCCTCGCGGAAGCGCTCGGCGCTGCCCAACAGGCCCGGCAGCAGGAATCGGAACTGGCTCCACAGCTCGCCCAAGTGGTTCTCGAGCGGCGTCCCCGTCAGCGCGATCCGGGCCTCGGCCTTGAGCGAACAGGCCGCCTGCGCCGCCTGCGTCGCCGCGTTCTTGATCGCCTGCGCCTCGTCGAGCACGACGGTCCCCCACGTGACCGCGCGCAGGGCCTCCGCGTCGCGCACCATCAGCGCGTAGCTCGTCACGAACACGTCGCCCGGCCCCGCCCCTTCGAGCAGCGCCTCGCGCCCGACCCCCCGAAAGCTCACCACCCGCAGCGAGGGCGCGAAGCGCTCGGCCTCCCGCGCCCAGTTGAAGCCCACCGAGGTCGGCGCCACCACCAGCGCCGGCCCCGAAGCCTGCCGGTGCAGCAGCAGCGCCAGCGCCTGCACGGTCTTGCCCAGCCCCATGTCATCGGCCAGGCACGCGCCGGCGCCCCACGTCGTCAGCCGCGCCATCCAGACGAAGCCCTCGATCTGATAGGGCCGCAGCGTCGCCATCAACCCCGCCGGCACCTCCGGCCGCAGCGCCTCGGCCTCGCGCAGCCGCGCCCGCAGCTTCAGCCAGGCCCGCGCCCCCTCGACCTTGGCCCCCGCGTCCTCGAGCGCCGCCACCGAGGGCGCCGCGAAGGGCGAAAGCTCCATCTTCCCGCGCCGGTGCGCCCCGCCCTCGGCCAGCGCCGCCACCTGCGCCCGAAGGGCCACCGCCAACCGAACGAAGGTCCCGTCATCGGCCTCCGCGAAGCTGCGCCCCTCGATCACGGCCTGTACGATGCGCGTGAGCGGCACCACCGCCCCATCCACGTCCAGCCCACCGTCGAGGCCGAACCAGTCGCGCTGGCTTCCCACCTTCAGCCGCAGGTCCGAGGCCTCGGCGTGCCGCGACACCGTCCGCTTCGCGCTGCGCCAGGTCACCCCGAGCCCCTCCGCCGACTGCACGGCCGCCAGCACCTCGATGGCCTGCTCGCCGTCGGTCCGCTCCCAGGCGAAGCCCTCGGCGTCCCCCTCCAGGCCCAGCCGCGTCGCCCACGCGAAGGCCTCGTCGCGCTCCGCGGCCAGGTCCCGCTGCACGTAGAACAGCCCCTGGTCGTCATCCCCGTGCACCTGCGCCGGCGCGGCCCCGGGCACCAGCGCGGCGCTCCCCTCGAAGACCTCGACCCGCAGCTCGACCCGCAAGGCCGCGGCCGCATCAATCTCCAATCGAATCAGCCACTTGTACTCTGTCGGTCGAGCCTCACCCAGCACCGAGGCGTCCACCTCGATGGGCAGCGCCCGCTGCATCGCCGGCAGCCCCCGCAGCACCTGCGCCGTCGCCTCGCGTGGCACGGTCGTCCCGGCGAAGCGGCGAAGGGTCTCCAACACGGACCGCGCCGCCCGATCCATCGGCGCCACGCGGATCTCGGCCCTCCGGTCGTCCACCAGCGCGCCCGGCACCGACTGCGAGCCGAGGAGGCTCCCCCCTTTCGGCTCGCTCACCACCTCGCCGTCCATCGCGAGGGCCGGCTGAAGCCCGCTCGGCGTGTCGTCCCACCGCACGCTCAGGGTCGCCATGCGCACCGTCACCGGGCGCGCGGTCTGCCCGCGGAACACCAGCGGATGCCCGGCCAGCAGCGCCATCAGGGAGCCATGCAGCGGCAGGTGACCACGGACCTCTCCACGCGACGCGCCCGCCCACGCCGCGGCCAGCGTCGCGTCCCGTGGCGCAAGGTCGCGGCTCAGCAACTCGGCCGGCGTGCCATCGAAGAGCACCGACTTGACGCTGCCACGCTGCCCGGGCCGGCAAATGACGGGACGCACGGTCGCGGGCGACCGGGCCACCTCGAGCCGCCAGCCCAGCTGCTCCTCGGCCTCGGCGGGCTGAGCGTCGGCGGCCCCGGTGAGCTGCCGCAGCAGCCGCTCCCAGGGCGGCGTCGCCAGCGCGTGTGCCAGGTCACCCCGTAGCCCCTCGCCCTGCGGCCGCGACAGCAGCGACAAGACGTGCACCAGGGCCGCGCGGCATGCGGGGCACGCCTGTCGCGGCACGGGGCAGGTGCACCCGGGCTGGTGCGCACGATCGAAGATGGGCGTGCGAACCTCGACGACGCCATAGCCCAGCTCGGAGATCGAGCCCTTGAAGCGCATCAGCAGGACGGGCGGATCCTCGGCGACCCCCAGCTGGATGCCCATCCGCAGCCCCTTCGAGAAGGCCGGGCGCAGGGACGGATCACGCCTCTCCGCCTGCAACCGTTCCAAGCGGCTCAGCAGGCGGTGCAGCAGCGCGTCCAGGGGCGGCGGCATCTCCACCGCGAGCGCCGTGGCGACCGTCCGCTCGACCATCAGCCGCTCCTCGTGGGCCTCGGCCGCGCGGCACTCCAGGAAGGCCCGCGCCGCCTGCGCCGTCTCCGGCGATGCCGCCCGGAGGAGCACCTCGAGCACCGTGCCCGGGCGCCAGCGCTCGTATCGCCGGGTGTCCCACGGGATGTCGGCGTGCAGCACGTCGCTGGGCGCGAGCAGCGCCGCCTCGACCTCCCTCTCCGTCGCCCACGTCCAGATCTGCCGTTCGCTCATCCCCGGCCTCAGCTCGTCCATCATCTGCACCTCCCGCGCGCCGCAGCGCCTCCATGGCACGCCGCAGGCCCAGCACGCAAGACCCCGACGGACCGACGCACGCGCGGGTCAGCTGTGCGCCGCCAGCCAGCCCCGAAAGCCCTCCGTCGCCGCGAAGGCCCGCAGCAGCGGCGCCCCCTGCTCCACCACCTCGGCCCGCAGCGCCGCGACGTGCGCCGGCTCCGCCCACAGCTCGCGCACCGCCTTGTCGCCCTCGATCGCCAGCCACGCCTCCACCTCGGCCACGATCCCCGCGCGCACCTCGGGCCGCGCCAGGTTGTGCGCGATGAGCCCCGGCACCGTCTCCAGCAGATCGTCCAGCGGCAGCTTCAGCGCCCCCTTCGCGATCTTGCGCGTCTTGGTCTTCACCGCCGCGTCGTAGGCCTGCAGCTTCGATCGCGCCAGCTGCCGCGCCGTCTCGGGGCTCGCCAGGATGGCCACCAGCCGCTCGAGCATCAGGTTCATCGATCCGCCCACGAAGCTGGCCACCGCCTTCTGCAGCTGCGCCTCGATCTGCCCCGTGATGCCCCCCAGCAGCCCGCGCCCCATCCCCAGGCGCCCGCCGCTCAGGCTGCTCAGCGTGCTCTTGAAGCTCTCGACGAAGCGCCCCAGCGTCTCCTCGATGATCGACCGCAGCATGTGTCGCACCGAGTCCTGCTTGACGATCCCTTCGAGCATGCGCCGGTCGAACTCCACCGGCTTCGCCGCCAGCGCCCGCAGCTCCGCCTGCACCTCGGCCGTGAGCCAGTCCGCCACCACGTCGTCCCGCGCCACGGCGCGCTCGGCCTCCCGATCGTGAAAGGGCCGGAGGTGGTCGCGCACGTAGGCCTCGATCACCCGCTCGTCCAGCGCGCGGTCGAGGTGCCCCAGCAACCTCTCCGCGTCGACGTAGGTGCTCACGGGCTGATCGACCGCGAAGTCGAACGCGAGCCCCAGCAGGGCCCCGGCCGATGCCTCGTCGTTCAGCCCCGCCAACAGCTTCTGAATGGCTCGGGGCCACTTCTGCTCGGCCATGCTCACTCCTCTGCTCAACGGGTCGCGTTCTGCGGTCGCGGCGCCACACGGTCGGGCCGAAACTCTTGATCGCACGGTTCGGCCGGCTCAGAGTCGACCCTCTCGAAGAACCCGGGTCCTCATGAGCGCCTTCCTCGCAGCCTGCCTCGCCTTCCCCACCGTGATCTACACGATCCTGCTGATGGTGGCGGTGGTGTACTGGGTGTTCGTGGTGGTCGGCGCGCTCGACATCGACCTCCTGCACCTCGGCGCCGACGGTGCGCTCGACGGCTCGGCCGAGGGCGCCGCGCACGCGCTGACCGAGGGCGCAGCCGAGGCCGCCGCGCACGGCATCACCGAGGGCCTCGCGGAGGGCGCCGCGCACGGCATCACCGAAGGCCTCGCCGAGG
>CALBMW010000195.1 GCA_937896275.1 uncultured Myxococcales bacterium | reverse complement strand
CGGGTAGCCGGCGCCGCCGCACCCACCCACGCCCGCGGCGCGCACCGCGTCCATGGCCGCCGTCGGGTCCGCCAGCGCGCGGCGTACGCTCTCGGCGGGGTCGCCGCCGCCCAGCAGGTAGAGGCCCGGTCCACGGGGGATGTCTTCGAGCCGTCCGCCGTCGGGACGGTCGTAGAAACCCTCGGCCGCGTCGGCCGCGGCGCTGGGCAGGCGCAGGCGACGGGCCAGCGCGTCGAGGCCGGGCGTCGCCAGGTTCATGACCAGGATGCCGTACATCTCGGCCCCGGGGATCGCCGTGTAGAGGCGGCCCAGCACACCCAGCGTGGCCGCCCCCACCCCGAAGGCGACGCCGCCGAGGCGCGTGTCGGGGGTCGTGCTCGGATCGGTGCAGAAGAAGGTGGCGTTGAGCAGCGCGGCGCTGCCGAGCAGGAAGTAGACGGGGTTCATCACCCAGGGCGCGTGGCCGGCGATGGCCGCGGTGGGCGGCAGCGCGGCCACCAGCGCCGGCACCGTCAGCAGCATCGCCACCGAGGCCTCGCGCTTGACCGCGATCAAAGCGAGCATCGGTACGGCGACCAGCGCCAGCACGAGCACGCTGGTCTCACCGATGGCGCCGGCGGTGGTGCCCAAGAAGGCGTCGAGCAGCGAGGGCGCCGCGTGCCCGCCCGCGTCCTTGAACAGCACGCTCGCGCCGCTCGCCGCGTCCAGCCGGAGGGGCGGATCGAGGGTCTCGAGCAACGCCACGCTGGCGCGGCCGAGGGCCGCGGGGTTGAAGGGGTTGCGGGCGCGCCCCCCCAGGCGGCGCTTGCCGGGGAGCTCGGCGACGAGCGCGCCCACGATCACCATGTAGAGCGGCACGTCCGCCGTGAGGGTGAGGCCCAGCAGCAGGCCCGTGATGAGGCTGCCCGGGTTGAGCCACCGATGAGGCTCACCCCGCAGTCGCCGGGTGAGGATGCTGGCGACGACGCAGACGGCGACGCTCAGCCCCAGGACGAGCGCCGCGCGTGATCCGAAGTGCCACGCGCCGAAGGCCGCGGGCGGCAGCAGCAGCGCCACGACCATCCACTTCGCGCCGTAGCGCGCCCGGAGGGCGGCGATCATCGCAGCCTCCCCCACAGCGCGCGCACGGGCTTCGCGGCCTCGGCCCAGGCGCGGGCCTCGCCGACCGTGTGGCAGCCCACGCAGCGTTTGACGGCGTCGTCGTGACAGCCCGCGCAGCCCGCCGGTCGCAAGCCGCCCAGCGCCGCGTGGGCCCGCGCGCCCTCGCCACCGTTCGAGTCGATCCACAGCGCGTGCTCACGCAACGCGCGCTGCACGTCGACCGCCAGTCGGGCCGTGCCGATCGATACCTTTGTGTCGGTTAGGTTGGCAAGTGTCAGGTCCAC
>CALBMW010000194.1 GCA_937896275.1 uncultured Myxococcales bacterium | reverse complement strand
GCGCTGGCCTCGCCCTCGGGGCGATCCTGCTCGAGGTCTCCCCAAAAGGGGCGGCGCGGGGGCGGGGCCGGCGGCTGCGCGATCGCTTGGGGCGTGCCCTCCGCGAAGACCGCCACGCCCACCACGCCAATGTTCGCGCCCCCGCCGAGGCGGCCGGCGTAGCTGTCGCCCGGATCCGTGAAGCGGAAGGTCGCGACGTTGTCGGCGCTCTGCCGGAAGCCCTCGATCGTGACCGTGCCGAAGGGCTCGACGATGTAGCCGCGCTGCGCCCTGAAGTCGCCCGGTTCGCCCGACACGACGTCGCGCCCGTCGACGCTGACCACCGCCTCGACCCGGCGATTGGACCGGTTGGTCACCCGTACGCTGTAGGCCTCCCCGTAACGCCCCTCGACCCAGGTGGCGCCGTCCGCGCCGAAGGTCGGCATCGGCCGCCCCCACGCGTCGACCAGCTCGACGGACCAGTCGCCGACAGCAGCCCGAAGGGGCGCCGCGTCGCCGGTCACGGGCCGCAACGGGGGCCCACCGCTGCCGTTCGAGGACGTGCAACCGAAAACCATGACGCCCACCAGGGTCGTCGAGAGCGCGCGTAACATGCTTCACCTCCTGCGGGCGCTTCTGAACGCATCAGCCGGGCGTGGGATCTGCCGACGGCTCAAAAGGCGACTCCGGGAGCATGCCCGCCTTTGGCCTCGACGTGACCCGAGCATGTCGCGGACCCGCAAAAAAGGGGTGAAGCGCGACCCCGAGTCCGGTGATATGGTCGCCGCCATGGTTCACACAACCGAGCGGGTCGAGCCCATCCGCGTGGTCGTCGTCGACGACGAGCTCATCGTCCGCAAGGCGTGGCGCCACATGCTCAACAAGCCCGACTTCAGCGTCGAGCTGTGCGCCGACGCCGTCGAGGCCCAGGCATTGCTGGCGCGCGGGCCGGCGGACGTCATGGTGATCGACGTGCTGATGGACGGCATGAACGGCCTCGAGCTGCTCGAGTTGGTGAAGCGCGGGCGGCCCGAGATCGAGGTCATCATCATGACCGGCGAGGCGCGCATCGAGGACGCGGTGCGGGCCACCAAGATCGGCGCCTTCGACTACATCACCAAGCCCTTCCACGACGTCGAGGCCTGCATCAACCGCGTCCGCCAGGCGGCGCGGCTCAAGCGCCTGAAGGACGAGAACGACGCCCTGCGGCGCCGCGTGGACGATCGCGAGCACCCCCTGCTCGAGAGCAAGAGCCCGTCGATGCGCCCGGTCATCAACCAGGTTCGGCGGGTGGCGCGGGTCGACGCGACGGTGCTCATCTCCGGGCCCACCGGGGCAGGCAAGACGGCCCTCGCGCGGGCCCTGCACGACATGAGCAAGCGGGCGGACAAGGAGTTCGTCCACCTCGACTGCGGCACGCTGGCGGGCGACGTACTCGAGGCCGAGCTCTTCGGGCACGCGAAGGGCGCCTTCACCGGCGCGGTGACGGACAAGGCCGGCCTCTTCGAGATCGCCCACGGCGGCACGCTGTTCCTCGACGAGATCGGGAACATGACCGCGAAGATGCAGGCCAAGCTCCTGCAGGTGCTCCACGACGGGCGCGTGCGTCGCATCGGCGAGCAGCGAGACCACCGGGTGGACGTGCGCGTGATTGGGGCCACCAACGTCGATCTGAAGGCCATGGTGGATCAGGGGCGCTTCCGCGAGGACCTCTACTTCCGCCTCAAGGTGGTCGAGATCCCGCTGCCCTCGCTCAACGAGCGGCGCGAGGACATCCCGCAGCTGGCCCACGCGCTCCTGCAGCGCGAGGTGAAGCGCCACGGCCTCGACGTGAAGGGCTTCGAGCCCGCCTGCCTCGAGCGCCTGTGCCACCACGACTGGCCGGGCAACGTGCGCGAGTTGCAGCACGTCATCGAGCGGGCCGCGATCTTCGAGACCGGTGACGAGCTGACCGAGCGCAGCCTGCCCGCCGAGTTTCACCGCGATCTCACCCCACCCACGATGGCGGCGACCAGCAACCTGGTCGACATCGATCTGCCGTGGAAGGAGGCCATGGAGCATGCCGAGAACGCGGTGCGCTCGGCCTACCTGCGTGGCGTGCTGGATCGCTTCGATCGCAACATCACGCGGGCCGCCGAGCACGCGGCGCTCGACCGCAGCAACTTCCGGCGCAACCTGAAGCGCTTCCTGCCCGACTACTGAGCCGCCGCCACTACTGAGCGGCCTCGACGGCGTCGAGGCTGGCGTCGAGCAGCGCGCGCAGCCCCGCCGGATCGTCGACGTGCACCCAATGGCCGGCCTCGGGCAGCACGGGCGCGTCGACCGGCGCGGCCTCAAGGCGCGCCACGTCATCGGGCGTCCAGCGGTCTCCCCGGCCGGCACGCAGCACATGCACGCGTAGACCGGCGGGCGGGTCCTCGAGGAAGGGCCACAGATCGTGGCGCCCATGGTCGGCCAGCATCGCCTCGATGGCGTCGATGTCGAAGCGCCAGGTGAGGCCCCCGTCGACGGGGCGCACGTTGGTGGTCATCCAGCGCGCCAGCATGCGCGAGAAGCCCAACTCGACGAAGTGGGCCTCCACCGCCGAGCGGTCGGGGGTCGGCAGCGGCAGCAGGCGCACGGCGTCGATGACGCGCTCCACCTCGCCCGCCCCGGAGGCCGCGGCGCGTGGCCCCGGCGCCGCGTCCAGCGCCCAGACCGCGCGCAGGGTGGGCGTGCGCAGGTCACGCGCGTAGGTCAGCGCCACCTTGCCGCCGAAGGAGTGCCCAATGAGCACCGTCGGCGGCCCGACGAGGGCGTGCAGCGCCACCAGATCGCGGGCGCAGGCGCCCAGCGTGTGTGGGCCGATCGCGCCGTGGCTGTCGCCGTGGTTGCGCAGGTCGACGTTGACCACACGCCAGCGCGGGTGATCGGCGGCCAGTCGGCGCGCGAACGAGGCCCAGTTGCGGCGCGAGCCGAGGATGCCGTGCAGCACGATGGCGACGTGCGGGGCCTCGGCGGGGCCATGAACCTCGTGGGCGGGGATGAAGCGCATCGCCGAATCGGTGCACGGCGAGGGACGCCGGCGCAAGCAGCGAAAAAAAGATCGACCGTGCGGAAGTTTGCCCAGCGGGCCCGAGGTTGAACTGCCCGAGACGCCGGAAAGCCGCTTCCCCTCGCGGCATTCCCCCAAAACCGGCGCCTCGCTCGGGGCCCCAGCCTCCCCCAGACACGTCGGTTCGCTCTTCCCCCGGAGCACCCGACGGGGGCCCCGAATCAGCCCGGGTCCGGCCGTAAGGCCGGGCCCGGGTCCCCCCTTTTTCAGCCTTCGTTGCGTCACGGGAACCGGCCCTCGGCCCGTCGCGCGGCCGCCTCATCGAGCCGGCGTGCGGCCGGCTCAGACCGGGCGGAACATGAAGGGATAGGTCACGACCACCTGTCCGCCGCCCTGAGGCCGCGGGAAGCGCCAGCGCATGATCTTGCGCGTCAGGCAGGCGCCGACCTCGGCGTCGGGCAGCGTCGTCTGGTCCGTGGCGCGCGCCACCAGCACGTCGCCCGTGCCGCCCACGATGAAGCGGACCGCCACCTTGCCCTCCAGATCGCGCCTCAGGTTGAGCCGCCGCTCGTAGCAATAGCGAATCTCGGCCCGGTGCCGCTGAACCTCGCGGCGCACCTGGTCCTTGGTCAGCCCGCCTTCGACCTTGGGCGGCCCCGGCACCGCGCGCGGCGTCCGGTGAGGCGGCTCGCGGGTCCCGACCTGCCCCACCCGGGTCCCGGGACGACCTGGGCCGCGTCCCCGAGGTCCTCGATCCAGTCCGGGGATGCCCGCCACGCCCGTCGACAGACCCACGGTCAGGCCGTCCCCGCCGGGGGGTCCCTGGGCCAGATCGAAGTCCACGCCGCTCAGCCCGGCGGTCACCCCGTTCTGCGTGCCGAACAGCCCATCGAGGGCCGCCTGCGCGTCGTTGCCCAGCGTCGCGCCGCCGATAACCGACGCCATCTGCGTGTCGATCGCGCGCCGCGTGGCCTCGGCCACGCTGTCCGCCCGAGCCTTGGCGCGCCGCGCCACGGCCTCGGGATCGGCGCCGGGGGCCGTGTCGCGCGGCGTGTCGCGAGCGACCGGCGTGGGCGCGCGCTCCACCGGCGCCTGGGTGTCGCCGGCCCCCGTGGCCTCGTTCGCCTCGGTCGTCGCCGGGCTCCACGGATCCTCGGGGGGCTGCCGCGGCACGATGCCGGACTCGACCCAATAGTCACGCCCCGGCAGACGGTCGATGGTCAGCCCCGCCGCGTCGGCCGGAGCCCAGGCCGCCACCGCGAGGAAGACGAGGTGTGCCGCGGCGGCGAAGGCCAGCGTCTGCCGACTCACCCGATCGCCGAAGACGCCCGAGCCGCGCTTCGGCGCCTCGGCGGCCTCGACCACGGCGAAGACCAGCGCCAGATCGCCCAGCTCTACCCGGGCCCGGTCGCCGGCCCCCAGCCGCGCCCCCCCCTGGAAGACCTCGACACGATCACCCAGCAGGACTCTCCCCTGCACGCCCGGCGGCGCCGTCACCACGACGTGGGCCCCGAGGACGCGCGCCGCGACGAAGGGCTGGTCCGCCGGCAGCGCCGGGTGCTCCAGCGGCAGGTCCACGCGCCGGCCGCTGCCCAGCGTCAGCCGCTGCCCGTCGGCCAGGTGCCGCACGTCGATCACGGTGTCGCACCAGCTCACCACCACCTCGAGCCGGGCGCTCGTCATCTGCTTCGGGTCGCGCATCACTGCCTCCGAACGCACCCCGGCCGGGGGATCGCTCCCGGTCATGGCGTGCAGCCTCGTGTTGTCGGTTTCGGTCCCTTCGACAGAGGCACCCGGTCGAAGTTCCGAGCCTCGATCGAAAGCGACGTCGAACGTTCGGCGGCGCCCCACCGTTGCGGCCGCGCCCCCGGGCTGCGAAGCTCACCCCAGCGAAAACTCGAAGGAGAGGGTCATGAGCGAAGCTGGGACGAGCACTTCGAATGTCTTCACCGACGCCGTCGCGCGGATGGTGCAGATCGGCGAGGCTGCGGGGATCGACGCCGAGATCATCGACGCCCTGCGGCAGCCGCGCGCCACCGTGGCGGCCGCGCTGCCGGTGCGCATGGACGACGGCTCCACCCGGTACTTCGAGGCCTTTCGGTGCCGCTACAACGACGCGCTCGGACCGGCCAAGGGCGGCATTCGCTTCCACCCCAACGTCTCGATCGAGGAGGTCCGCGCCCTCGCCCTGTGGATGACCATCAAGTGCTCGGTGGTCGGCCTGCCCTACGGCGGCGGCAAGGGCGGCGTCATCGTCGATCCCAAGAAGCTGTCGCGCCTCGAGCTCGAGCGCCTGTCACGCGCCTACATGCGCGCGATGGCCGACTTCTTGGGCCCCGACGTCGACATCCCGGCCCCCGACGTCTACACGAACGCCCGCATCATGGGCTGGATGGCCGACGAGTATCAGGCCATCACCCGCCGCAAGTCGCCCGCGGTCATCACCGGCAAGCCCATCGAGCTCGGGGGCAGCCTGGGCCGCGACGAGGCGACCGGCCGCGGCGCCTTCATCGTCATCGAGGCCTACGCCGAACGGGTCGGCCTCGACCGCGCCCAGACCACCGTGGCCGTCCAGGGCTTCGGCAACGCCGGCTATCACGTCGCCCGGCTGCTGCAGGCGGCCGGCTACCGCGTCGTGGCGGTGAGCGACTCGAAGGGCGGCATCTACAGCGAGGCCGGCTTCGACATCGACAGCCTCTACACGACCAAGCACGAGAGCCGGCTGCTGAAGGGGGTCTACTGCGAGAATGGCATCTGTGAGCTGGTCGACCACGACACGATCAGCAACGAGGATCTGCTCGAGCTCGACGTCGACATCCTCGTCCCGGCCGCCCTCGAGGGCGTCATCCGCGCCGACAACGTCGACCGCATCCGCGCGCGCACCATCGCAGAGGTCGCGAATGGACCGCTGACCTCGGCCGCCGATGCCCCTCTGTTCGATCGCGGCGTCACGGTGCTGCCCGACGTCCTCACCAACGCCGGCGGCGTGACGGTGAGCTACTTCGAGTGGGTGCAGAACAAGCAGGGCTACCCCTGGACGCTCGACGAGGTCCGCACGCGGCTGGCCGACGTCATGAACAAGGCCTTCGATCAGATGTGGGCCTACAAGACCGAGCACGGCGTCTCGGCGCGAGCGGCGGCCTACGCGGTGTCGATGCAGCGCATCGCGAACGCCATCTCGGCGGGCGGCACCCGAGCCTGGTTCCGCGCCTCCTGAGCCTCGGTTGACTTCGCCGGGCCCGCGTCCCACCTTATCGCCCGACTCGAATGGCCGACTCGCCTCCGGAGCCGCGATGGTGCGCCTCTTCCTCGTCCTCCCCATCGCGCTGCTGCTCGGCGGCTGCATCAAGAGCATGGCGGTCAACGCCCTCGGGGACGCCCTGGCCAATGGAGGCGGCACCTACGCGCGGGACGACGATCCCGATCTGGTGGCGGCCGCCACCCCCTTCGGCCTCAAGACCATCGAGAGCCTGCTCGACGCCGAGCCCGAGCACCGCGGCTTGCTGCTGGCCGCCGCGCGCGGCTTCACGCAATACGGCTACGCCTTCACGCAGGTCGAGGCCGACTACGTCGAGGCGCGCGACTTCGACGCCGCCCAGCACCTGCGCCGGCGCGCCAAGCGCCTCTACGTTCGGGCGCGCGACTATGGGGTGCGCGGCCTCGAGGTCGAGCACGCCGGCTTCCTCGCGGGGCTGCGCGGCGACCGGAAGGCCACCCTGGCCGACCTCGAGGGCGAGGACGTGCCCCTGCTGTACTGGACCGCGACCGCCTGGGCCGCCGCCGTCGCGCTGGACAAGGACGACGCCGAGATGGCCGCCGATCTGGACCTGGTCGAGGCCATGATGGAGCGCGCCTTCGCCCTCGATCCCCAGCACGGACGCGGCGCCCTGCACGACTTCTACGTGGCCTGGTTCGGCGGCCGCCCCGAGGCCGCCGGCGGCTCCGACGCCAAGGCGCGGGCCCACATGGAGGCCTCGCTGAGGGACTCCCAGGGCAAGCGCATCGCCCCGCTGGTGTCCTTCGCCGAGACCGTCTGCGTGAAGCGCCAGCAGAAGGACGAGTTCGCCGCGCTGTTGGCGCGCGCGCTGGCCTTCGACCCCGACGCCTCGCCGCCCGATCGGCTGGCCAACCTGATCGCGCAGAAGCGGGCGCGTTGGCTGCTGACCCAGCGCGACGATCTCTTCCTCGAATAGCCCTGCTCCACCGGACACCTGGAGAATGCTTTGAAGTTCAGGCTGTTGCTGATGCTCGCCGGCGCGCTGGCGCTTGGCCCGCTGGGCGCGGCGCGGGCCCGCAAGGTGGTCGTGAAGATGGCCACCCTCGCGCCGAAGGGCTCGGTCTTCCACCGCGTGCTGACCGAGATGGCGAACGACTGGAAGGAGGCCTCGGGCGGCAGGGTCGAGCTCCGCCTCTTCGCCGGCGGCGTGGCGGGTGACGACGTCGACGTGGTGCGCAAGGCGCGCCTGGGCACGCTGGACGGCGGGCTGCTGACCTCGGCCGGCGTGTCGACGATCGACAAGGCGATCCACTGTCTGCAGGTGCCGATGGCCTACGCCTCGCTGCGCGAGGTGGACTATGTGCTCGACAAGATGCGGCCCGTCCTCGAGAAGCGCTACGACGACGCGGGCTTCATCATCCTGAGCTGGGTCGATGCGGGCTGGGTGCGCTTCTTCTCCAAGAAGCCGATCGTCACCCCCGAGGATCTGGCAGCCGAGAAGTTGTTCGTGTGGGCCGGCCAGGACGAGGTGCTCGACATCTGGAAGGGCGCCGGCTTCAACCCGGTGCCGCTGCCGTCGACCGAGATCTCCACCGCGCTGCAGACGGGCCTGGTCACCGCGGTGCCGACGACGCCCCAGGCGACACTCTTGATGCAATGGAACAAGAACGCGCCCTACATGACCGACGCGCCCTGGGCCCCGCTGATGGGCGCGACGGTGATCACCAAGAAGACCTGGGAGGAGATCGATCCCGAGCTCCGCCCCAAGCTGATGGAGATCGCGCGCAAGGCCGGCGAGAAGCTGAGGGCCGAGGCGCGGCCGGCCGATCAGCGCTCAATCGACGCCATGGCCGAGCGCGGGCTGACGATCGTCAAGGTGGACGAGGCCACGCGCGCGCGGTGGCGCGAGCGCCTCGACGGCGCCATGAGCAAGGTGCGCGGCGTCTGGGTGCCCGCCGATCTCTTCGACGAGGCGATGAGGCACCGTGACGCCTTCCGCAAGCTCGGCGCCTTCACCGACGGCGCCGACGAGTAGGCATCCCCCCATGAAGGACCGTCCCACGGTGCGCCTGCTCCGTCTGGCCCACCGCGCCGAGGACACGGTGCTGTTCGCCGTCATCCTCGGGCTCATCGCGCTGCCGCTCATCGACGCGGTGGCCCGCCCCTTCGGCAGCTTCTACGTGCCGGGCGGGGCGAGGCTGCTGCGCCACGGCGTGCTGTGGCTCTCGTTTCTCGGCGGCCTGCTGGCGACGCGCGAGCGGAAGCACCTGCACCTGTCGACGAGCGAGCTGCTGCCCGAAGGGCGCGCGCGCGACGCGCTTCGGGTGGTGGTGCACGGCCTGGCCGCGACGATCACGGCGCTCCTGGCCAAGGCGAGCTGGGCGGTCGTCGCCGTCAACCGCGAGACGGCCGAGTCCCTGGCCTTCGGCCTGCCCGCGTGGGTGAGCGAGATGGTCATGCCCGTGGGCCTCGGGCTGATCGCGCTGCGCTTCGTGCTGCAGGCCGGTGAGGGCTGGCTCCCGCGGCTGTTCGCTTTGCTGGTCGTGCCCCTGGGCTTCGCGCTGGACTGGCTGCCCGAGGCCGCGCTCGAACAGCTGTTCTGGCCCGCCGCCGGCGTCGTGCTGGCGGCCGCGGTGTTCGGGGCCCCCATCTTCGTGACGATGGCCGGACTGGGCATGCTGGCCTTCTTCGACGACGGGACGCCCATCGTCGCGATGCCGGTCGAGGTCTACCGCCTGCTCGGCTCGCCCACCATCCCGGCCATCCCGCTCTTGACCGTCTGCGGCTACGTGCTGGCCGAGTCGAAGGCCTCCGAGCGCCTGGTGCGACTGTTCCGCGCGCTCTTCGGCTGGTTGCCGGGCGGCGTCGCCATCCTCGTGGCGGCCGTGTGCGCGGTCTTCACGGCGTTCACCGGGGGGAGCGGCGTCACCATCATCGCGCTGGGCGGCCTGGTCTACGGCATCCTCCGCGAGGACAACTACCCCGACCGCTTCTCGCTGGGGCTGGTCACGGCGTCGGGCAGCCTGGGGCTGCTCTTCCCGCCCAGCCTGCCGGTGATCCTGTACGCGGTGGTCATCTCGTCGAGCGACCTGTTCAAGGTGGCCGCCGAGGATCTCTACATCGCCGGCGTGGTGCCGGGCGTGCTGATGATCGTCCTGGTGGCGCTGTACGGCGTGTGGATGGGGCGCAAGGTCGAGCGCGCGCGCCCACCCTTCTCGCTGCGGGAGGTGTTCGCCGCCGCCTGGAACGCCAAGTGGGAGCTGGCGGTGCCGGCGCTGGTCATGGGCCTGTTCCTGAGCGGGGTGGCCTCGATGGTCGAGGCCGCCGCCGCCGCCGCGCTGGCCAGCATCGTCATCGAGTGCTTCGTGACCGGCGACATCCACCCGGTGCGCGACCTGCCCGGGGTGATCGCGAAGGGCGGCGTGCTGGTCGGGGCGGTGCTCATCCTGCTCGCGGCCGCCTTCGGCCTGAGCTACTACGTCGTGGCCGAGGCCGCCCTGCCCGAGACGCTGCTGACGTGGGTGCAGGGCCACATCTCACAGCCCTGGATCTTCCTGCTCGCCCTCAACGGCCTGCTGCTGCTGCTCGGCGCCGTGCTCGAGATCTACTCTGCCATCGTGATCATCCCGCCGGTGCTGGCTCCGTTGGCGGCGCACTATGGGATCGATCCCATCCACCTGGGGATCATCTTCCTGGCCAACCTGGAGCTGGGCTTCATCTCGCCGCCGGTGGGGCTGAACCTGTTCCTGTCCGCGAGCCGCTTCGAGAAGCCGATGTTCACGGTGTATCGCAGCGTGGTGCCTTATCTCCTCATCATGACCGCCGGCGTCCTGCTGATCACCTACGTCGACGCGCTGTCCGTCGGGGTGGTGAGGCTGCTGAAGCCCGAGAAGGTCGAGCAGTCGCGGGTGTGGGCGCCGGAGCGCGGCGAAGTGGGCGTGGCGCGCGCTGAGTGAGCGCGGGCGCGGCGGGATGGCTATAGTCGTCGGCGGAGGTGGAGATGAGTACGGCGACCGCACGGAGGATGAGCGAGGCGGAGTACCTGGCGCTCGAGGCCACCGCCGAGACCAAGCACGAGTACGTCAACGGCGAGACGATCGCGATGGCCGGCGTGAGCCCCGAGCACAGCGTGGTGCAGGTGGGCCTCGCGACCGCGGTCGACGCAGCACTCGCGTCCGCCGGAAAGCCCTGCCTGACCTTCTCGTCGGACACCCGCGTCCGCATCAGCGAGACGGGCCTCTACGCCTACCCGGATCTGACCGTGGTCTGCGGAAAGCCCGACTTCGACCACGGCGCATCGCCTCCCTCGCTGCTCAACCCCCTGGTGGTCTTCGAGGTGCTCTCCGACTCGACCGAGGCCTACGACCGCGGGGCCAAGGCGGCCCATTACCGCAGCCGCGCCTCGCTGCAGGAGTACGTGCTCGTCTCCTCGAGTGAGCGCCGCGTCGAGATTCTGCGCCGGGCCGAGGAGGGCTGGTGGAAGTCGGCGCTCTTCGAGGGCGACGCCGCCGTGCCGCTGGCGAGCCTGGGGATCGAGGTGCCTCTGCGAGCGATCTACCGGCAGCTCGATCTGCTCTGAGGTCCGCCCCGCCTGCGCCCGCCAGCGGGGCGCACCCCACCCTCACCCGGCGGGCCTGACCCCCCGCCGTTCAAGCCCGCGGCCGCCCCCTCCGTTGGCGCAGGTGAGCCCGACGACGCAGCAGGACGGTGCGCCATGGACGCCCAGGCCGAGGCCCTCGACACGACCGAGTGGACCCGCAAGCTGCTCGCGCACTTCCGGTCCCCCCGCTATCAGCCGCCGCTGCTGCCCATCATCGCCGTGGAGATCATGGCCCTCTCACAGCAGCGCGAGGCCTCGACCGCCGAGATCGTCCTGGTGTTGTCCAAAGACCCCCTGCTGGCGGCGCAGGTGCTCACGCGCGCCCAGTCGTCGGCCTACGCCCGCGGCAACGAGACGCGCACCCTGCACGACGCGGTGATGAAGCTGGGCCTGCGCGTCCTGCGGAACATCGTCTTCGAGGTCTCGCTCAACACCCGCGTCTTTCAGGCGCCGCCCGGCTACACCGAAGCCATGGAGCGGCTGCGCGTGCACAGCGTCGCCACCGCGCACCTGGCGAGCCTGGTCGCGCGCCGCACCGGGCAGGCCCAGGACTACGCCTTCCTCGCGGGGCTGCTGCACGATGTGGGCATCGCGGGCCTGTTCATCGCGCTGGCCGATCTGCCGAACCCGCCGCCGCTGACCACCGCCTGGCCCGACATCCTGCGCTTCCACACCGAGGCGTCGGCGGCGCTGGCCCACCTGTGGCGCCTGCCGCGCGAGCTGCAGGGCGCCCTGGCCAACCACCACGGCCTCACGGTCAACGGAGATCCGGATCCGCTGACGGCGACCGTCGTCGTGGCCGAGCGCTTCGCCTTCGAGCTCGCCCCGCTCATCGGGAAGGATCCCTCGACCCCGGACCGCCCGCGCATCATGCCCGGCAAGGACGTCAGCGCGGGGCCGGTCATCCAGGGGGCCTGCAAGCTGCTGGGCATCGACGCGCCCGCCTTCGCCGCGCTGCACGCCGAGGCGCGGGCGCTGTTGGCCAGCGTCCTGGGCTGAGGCGCGGCGGGATCGTGCCGTCGCCGGGCCACCCAGGTTGACCCGCGCCGAACCGCCTCGATAGGTTCGCGCCTCCACAGCGCTGGAGGCGAGCGTGGGGAGGCAGACTTCAGCCCTGCTGGTGATCGCGATGTCCTGGGGGCTGATCGGGGGGGCCCTCGCCCAGATCCCCGAGCCGGCGCCCGTCCCCGAGCCGGCGCCCGAGGCCATCCCCGACGCGGCGCCCGCCGCGCTTGCAGCCCCCGACGCCACCGAGCACGTCCGCATCATCTGGTTCGGCCGCAGCGGCGGCGTCTCGTCGCACGTCGGCCGCAATCGGGCGCACGAGGTGCTCGGCGATCGGGTCGGCGACGCGCTCGAGGCCCTCGTCCCCGTCGGCGAGGGCCCCCGCGTGTTCGAGCGGGGCGGCCGCCTGCTGTTTCGCGAGAACGGCCTCTCGGTCAACGCCTTCCACGCCTTCCTCGCCGCCCCTCCGTTTCGCTTCGAGCCCGTGGCCGATCAGGTGAAGGTGCTGATCAGCCCCTTCGAGATCGTCTTCGAGCACCCCCCGGCCGCCGACACGCCGTTGCTGGATCTGCTCACCGGCGATGACGTGCCGCTCCCGGCGCTGCGGGTCACGCACGCGCGCCTGCGCCGATGGGTGAACGCCGACGGCGACGCCGTGCTGGCCCTGGAGCTGCCGGAGGTCGGCGCGGAGCCCCTCGTGACCGACCCCGCCCAGTGGGAGCTTCGCTTCGCCTTCGAGGGCCGCGGTACGCCCCGCGGTGGCACGCCTCGCCGGCTGTTCAACGTCGGGCGGCCCTTCGACGACGGCCCGCGCCGCCTGCTGATGCTCGAGGCGCTGCGCGCAGAGGCCCCCGAACGCACGCTCGTGCTCGCCGCCGGCGAGGACATCGAGCACTACAGCTTCGTCGAGACCGGCACGCCCGATCTGCAGCGGCCCAACACGTGGCAGTTCTTCCACCGCATCGGCCTGACCGCCCTGGTGCCGGCCGGGGCCGAGGCCGCGTTCGGCCTGGACCGCCTGCAGCGCGAGGCCCAGCAGAGCGAGGTGCCGCTGGTCGCCGCCAACATCGGGGGCGATGCCCCCATCGCGGGGTGGCGCCTCGTGCCCGTCGGCAGCGTCCGGGTGCTGGTGATCGGCCTCGTGAACCCGGACATGCCCACCAGCGCGCGCCTGCGCGCCTACGGCGCCCGACCGATCGAGGATCCGGGCGCTGCCGTCGAGCGCGCCGTCGCCGAGGCCACCGCACAGCTGGGCCGCCGCCCCGATCTGGTCGTCGCCCTGGGCACGCTGAGCGGCGCCGCGCGGCAGCAGGTGCTCGCGCGCTCCGACGACGTCGACGTGCTGCTGACCGACTTCACCGATCGCGGGGTCGTGCCCGAGGAGGTGTTGGCCTCGTTCGACGCCCCGGACCTCTTTGCCCTGCGCGCCCGCGATCGCTATCCGGTGGTGGTCGTGCCCGCTGGACGCGCGCGCATCGGGGTGCTCGACCTCCGCCTCACGCCCGCCGCGGGCGAGGGCGGCGCGCTGCGCATCTCGGCCGCGCACTCGCGCGCCCTCACCGTACCCGGCGATCAGCCCGCCGATCCGGCCATGGCGGCCGCGGTCCAGCGCGTGCGGCAAGCGGCCTACGGACCGGCGCAGGTGCAGCTGCTGCCGGATCTTGGCCCGGGCATCGAGGCGGATCCCGCCCTGCGCGCGCGCTTCGAGGCCGATCCGCGCGTCCAGCGCGCCGTGCGGCTGGGCGGCACCGCGCCGGGCCGCCTGACCGCCGATCTGTGGCGCCAGCTCGTCGCCAACGTGGTGCGCGAGGCCTTCGACGGCGAGGTGGTGCTCATCCCGCGGCTCTCGTTTCCGTGGGGGCTGACCGGCCCGGTGAGTCGGCTCGAGGCGGCCGCCAACCTCAACGTCCCCGACGAGGTGCTGGTGTTCGAGCTGGACGCCGCGGCCCTCCGGCGGCTGGTCGCGTCCCCGGTGCTGGCCGAGCGGACGGTCTCGGGGCTGGGGGCGAACGCCGACGGCCCCCTCGTGCTCGGCCGCCCGATCGCCGACCGCGAGCGCTACCGCGTGGTCACCACGGACGCGGTGCGCGCCGATCCGCGCCTCGCCGGCATCTTGCCCGCCAGCGCCCGGGCGCGCTTCGTGGCGCGGCGCGCCGGCTGGCAGACCGACGACGCGGGCACGCCCGTGAAGCTGCGCGACGCCGCGCTCGACGCGCTCACCAGCCTCTCGCAGCGCCAAGGCGCGCCCGCCCTGCTCGATCGCATGCGGCCGGTGGGCGACGCCGAGGAGAGCCGCTGGGCGGTGGACTTTCAGAAGCTCGAGCTGCTGGCCTCGCGCTACTCCACGTTCGGCTCGCGCGACGCCTACGCCGAGGTGCGCGAGACGCGCGTCACCACCAGCGAGAACACGGCCCTCGCCTTGCGCGGCGGCGCCTTCCTGCGCCGCGACAGCGCCGCGGTGGACTGGGTGACCGGCGCCCGCGTGGACTTCGCGACCGCCGACTACGAGGACGACGGCGAGCAGGAGACCGCCGACAGCCTGCGTTTGTCGACCGAGCTGCAGGCCCACGCCCTCTCGCTCGGCAGCGGCGTGCCCTTCGTCAACCTGGGCTTCGAGACCGAGATCACCCCCACGACGCGCATCGAGACGGAGCCGGTGACCGACGCCGCCGGCGCGCCTGCGACCGACGCCGACGGCAACGCGGTCACGCGCGAGGTCGAGGTCGACAACCCGCGCAAGAAGAGGGCCGAGGCGATCATGGGCCTGCTGTGGTCGGGCAAGCTGGTGACCGCCGCGCGCGTCGGCGGCGTGCTGGCGCACGACTTCGCCAGCATGGTGCGCGCGCCCGAGGTCGGCGCGCTGGCGAGCCTGTCCGCCGCGGTGCCGCTCGATCCCTTCACGTGGACCTTCGACGGCGAGGCGCGCTACCACGTCCCCGGCATCGGCGCCAACGACGCCAGCCAGCTGGGCGTGGTGCTCCAGGCGCGCACCGCGCTGCTCGTGCCGGTCGTGGGCGGCCTGTCGTTGGGGCTTTTCCTCGACCTGTACGGCTATCGCGGACAGGTGAGCGACACGTCGGATCCCGGCGCGAGCCTGGTCTCGGGCGTCGGCGTCAGCTACGACCGCTTCCTGAAGCCCGCCTACTGACGCGGTGTCCGCGCGCGCCCGCCAGGGCTCAGGGCCTGACGTCGCAGGGGCCGCCGCAGTCCACCCGGACCTCGCCGGTCGACAGGAAGTACACGCCGTCCGCCACGTCGCCGTCCCCCACGCGCGGATCCGACGAGCCGCCCCCGTCGTCGCACCCTGCGAACAGCACCAGGACCACGCGACCGACCACCGATCGCACGCGCACGCACCGCTCCCCCCGTCGTGGGCGCCCACGACGGCACGAACCCCGCGTTCGCGGAAATGCGCCGTGACGCCGGCGCCGGATGGTAACGTCCAGCCCCTGCGCCCCGTAGGGCTCCGCGACGACGCAGGAGACGTTCCGTGATCTTCGCCCTCGTGATGGCCGTGGCGCTCCTGGCCTACGCCAACGGCGCCAACGACAACTTCAAGGCCGTCGCGACGGTCTACGGCTCCAAGACGCTCGGCTATCGCCCCGCGCTGGCGCTCGCGACCGTCGCCCAGGTGCTCGGCTCGCTGGCCTCGGTGCTCTTGGCCGGGGCGCTCGTGAAGGCCTTTGGCGGCAAGGGGCTGGTGCCGGCCGTGGTCGTCGGCGATCCCACCTTCCTCGTGGCGGTCGGGGCGGGCGCCGCGGCGACCGTGCTCATCGCGACGCGCGTCGGTCTGCCCGTGTCCACCACCCACGCGCTGGTCGGCGGCCTGATGGGTGGCGGTCTGGCGATGGCCCCCGCCGATCTCGCGTGGAGCCGCCTGGGAAGCGGCTACTTCCTCCCGCTGCTCACCAGCCCGCTGATGGCGCTCGTCGGCGCCGCGCTGCTCTATCCGGTGGCGCGCGGCCTGCGACGGCGGCTACGCGTCGAGCCCACGACCTGCGTGTGCCTCGACGGCGGCGTGGAGCACGCCGACATGCAGCCCGACGGCAGCCTGATCCTTCGCCGCACCGGCCTGCGGGTGCACGTCGAGGACGTGGGCGCGTGCAGCCAGCGCTACGAGGGGTCGATCGTCGGCGTCTCGGCCCAGCGCGTCGTGGACACGCTGCACACCGCGTCCGCCCTCACCTTGGGCTTCGCTCGCGGCCTCAACGACACCCCCAAGGTCTGCGCGCTGCTCGTCGCGGCGGGCTGGAGCGGCGTCGATCCGCGGCTCGCGCTGTTGGTGGTGGCCGTCGTGATGGGCCTGGGAGGCGTCCTGCACGCGCGACGGGTCGCCGAGACGCTGAGCCATCGCATCACCGACATCAACCACGGCCAGGGCCTGCTGGCCAACGCCGTCTCCAGCGCGCTGGTGGTGGGGGCCTCGATGTTGGGCTCGCCCGTCTCGACGACCCACGTCTCGACGGGCGCCATCTTCGGCATCGGGCTGTGGAACGGACGCACCGACTGGCGCCTCGCGGGCGGCATCGTGCTCGCTTGGGTGGCGACGCTTCCCCTGGGTGCCTCCCTGGCGTGGGTCACCGCGCGCGCGCTGATGGCATAGGAGCCCCGCGGCGTCCTGGAGTGGGCCGCCCATCAGTCCGGCGGCGGGCCGCCCCACCGCCGCCCGCCGCGGCCCGGGCCCCAGCGCGTCTCCTTCCGCATCGTCGTGTAGGCCTCGTACTGCGCGGGGTCGAGCAGCGCCCGCAACTGCTCGTCGGTGCCGCGGCGCACCTCCTCGGCGGCCTGCCGTGCGTCGCCCCAGGTGCCGTCGCGCCGCGCGTCGCGGAAGAGGCCCATCACGGTCGCCTGCTCGAGCGCGAGCCGCGCCTGCACGTCGCGCCGCTGGGGCTCGCTGAGCGCCGCGGTCTCGGCCAGCTGGGCGACACGCTCGGTGACACGCTCGGTCATCGCGGATTGCATCGCCTCGAAGCGCTCGGCGCGCTCCGCCTGACGCTCGTCCTGGATCAGCTCGCGGAGGTGCCCGCGCACGCGCTCGTCGTCGCCGGTCAGCGCGGCCACGGCCGCCTCGCGCACGACCTGGGGCGCCGGCGTGCCGGCGGAGGACCCATCGCGCGCGGGCAAGGGGACGACCCACCGGTGGCCGGCCCGTGGCGCCGGCGCAGGCTCGGGCGCGGCGTGGGCTGCGTCGGCGCGAAGCTCGGCGAGATCGTCCTCCAGCGCCTTCACCCGCACGACGAGGTCAGCCACCTCGTCGGCCCTCTCCTCGCCACCGTGCGTCGCTGCGGGCCGCGACTCGAGCGCGGCGATGCGCGCCGATTGCCTCCACGACACCGCCGCCAAGACGACCCCGGCGAGCAGCAGCGTCAACCACAGGTGAGCAGGCTTCGACACGTTCAACTCCAGCCTCGGGCGTCCCCGGCAACCGCGCGTGGGGCGCCGCGCATGCCGTCCAGGTCACGCGCCGCCCGCGAATCGTCGGGCGCACCGACCGATCTCACCACGTCACCACGTCCGAGGGCGTGACCTGGAGGAAGAGGTCATCGAAGTCCACGGTGCTGGCCACGCCGTCCGCGTCCAGGTCGAGCACCGTCATCGTGTTGTCGCCGTTCACCACATAGGCCCGGTGGCCGTCGGCGCTCACCGCCATCGCGCGGGGGCTCTGGCCGACCGGGATGGGCTCGCCCAGGCGCCAGGCGGGCGGCCCCAGGGCGCGACGAACGGCGCCCCCCGGCAAGGCGTCGCTGCTGACCTCGAGCACGTAGAAGGTCGAGCCGTCGCGGCGCCAGGCGACGTCGGTGGGCGGGAAGTCCAGCAGCACGAACTGCCGCGCGGGATCCTCCGGCAGCAGATCCACGATCTCGTCCGCCACCAGATCCAGCACGCCGGCGCGGTTGGTCCGGCTCATCACGAAGGCCATCGTCGTGCCATCGGGGTGCACGTCCATGCGCGTGGGGCGGCTGGAACCCCCGA
>CALBMW010000193.1 GCA_937896275.1 uncultured Myxococcales bacterium | reverse complement strand
CCCATGACGAACGCGGCGGCTGGTTGCCCACGGCCGAGGCCACGGCGCTGGTGTCGGTCCTGCGCAGCGGGCGCATGAGCCGAGAGACGCTGCGCCACGTCTTCGAGCTCACCGAGCGCCTGCTCACCGAGCTGCGCGGCCGGACGGGTGAGGCGGCGCCGGCCGCGGCCGTGGCCCTCGCCTCGGAGCTGGTGCTGGCGCCCGACCCCGACCGCTGGCGCCTCGCCGGCCTGCTGGCGCGGCTGAGCGGGCCCGACGCTCACCCCATCGCGTGCGCCGAGGTGGCAGGCTACTGCGAGTTCAAGGTGGCGCGGACCCCGGCCGCCGATGACCAGGCCGCGGCCTTCGCGACGCTGCACGAGGCGATCGGGCACGCGCGTGGATTGCTGGGCGGCACGCACGTGCACCCGAGCCACGTGGCCGACACCTTCGCGGTCGCGGCGCGGGGGGGCGCGAGCGAGGCGGAGCTGTGGCCGCGCATGTTGCGCTTCGCGCAGGCCGTGTATGGGCGCTGCCTGCGGAATGGCCTGGCGGTGCGCGCCGCGGTGGCGGTGGCGCGCAGCCCGGTCGTGCAGCGCGGAGGCAACCTGCTCGCGCTGCCGGGCGGCGGGCAGCTGCCGGTGCACCTGGTGATGACGGGGGCGGTCGCCTTTCGGCAGCGTGTGGCGGACGCCGACGGCCCCTCGCCGCCGGGACACGGGGTGGCGGTGGTGCTGGTCGATCCGGTGGGGGACGACGCCGGGCTGCGGGCCCGGTGCGCGGCGCTCTGGGCGCAGGCTGGCGGGGTGCGGCCGCTGACGCCGATGGAGGATGGCTGGCTGCCGGTCCAGAGCGAGGTCCGCGCCTTCTACGCGGTGCGCGCGGTGGCTGACGTGCGGCGGCTGGTCCTGCGCGCCGCGGACGCCTTCGAACGTTGAGGGGCTGCGCCCACTGCGGTCACGAGGGGATCCCGACGGCGCGCTTCTGCGCCGCGTGCGGTCTCCCGTTGCAGGGCGACGAGGGCGCCTCACCCCTCCCGTTCGGCCACGTGCTCGAGGGCAAGTATCAGGTCTTCGAGGAGATCGGTCGCGGAGGCATGGGCGTCGTCTACCGAGGCCATGACACCGCCCTCGATCGGGCCATCGCCGTGAAGGTGCTGCCGGCGCACTTCGCGGGCGACGCCGCCGTGGTCGAGCGCTTTCGCCGCGAGGCGCGGGCCATGGCGGCCTTGCACCACCCCAACGTGGTGCCGGTCCACACGGTCGGGCGCGTCGGCGCGCTGCACTACTTCGTGATGAAGTTCATCGTCGGCCGCAGCCTGGCCGCGGCGCTCTGCGATCGGCTGGCCGATCGGGCCCCGCCGATGTCGGTGGCCGAGGTCGCCGAGGTGCTGATCCAGGTGTGCGCCGGGCTCGAGCACGCCCACGCCCACGGGCTGATCCATCGCGACGTGAAGCCGGGAAACATCATGTTGGGCGACGACGGCGTCGCCACGCTGCTGGACTTCGGCATCGTGAAGGCGAGCCGCGCCGGCGGCCCCGACACGGGCACCGGGCTGGTGCTGGGCACGCCGGAGTACATCGCGCCGGAGCTGGCGCGGGGCGACGGTCCCGCCGGGCCGGCGACCGATCTCTACGCGCTGGGGGTGGTGGCCTTCGAGATGCTCACACTGTCGGCGCTGTTCACCGGCGAGACCGCCTATGCGCTGGTCACGCAGCACCTCGAGGCGTCGCCGCCCGCGCCCTCGAGTCGCAACCCCGCGGTGCCGGCCGCGCTCGACGCCATCGTGCTGCGCTGCCTGGCCAAGGAGCCCGCGGAGCGTTGGGCGTCGGCCGCCGAGCTGTCCGCCGCGCTCGACGCGATGTCCGCCAGCGAGCGCCGAGGCGCCGCGCGGCGCACGATCAACCGCGCCTTCGCCAGCATCGAGCAGTTCCTCAGCCAGTACGCGACGGACGTGTCGGCCGAGGGCTGCTTCCTGCGCAGCCGCGAGGTGCTGCCCGTGGGCACCGCGGTCGACCTGCGCTTCACCGTGGCGGGCGACGACCTGCTGATCGTCGAGGGGCAGGGCGAGGTGGTGCGCGTGGCCAGCGGGGGCGGTCGGGGCATGGGCCTTCGCTTCACCCAGCTCACGCCCGCGGGAAGGGCTTCGCTCCAGCGCATCCTCGCGCGGGGTTGACCGCGGGCTTGACTGTCGCGGTTGACTGTCGCGCGAAGGTCCGAGACCTCGGTGTCTCTCCCGAGACCTCGATGTCCCGGGTCCGTGGTCCTCAGCCCCGCAGCCCCGTCGCCGCGCCGATGCACGGTTCTTGCTGAGGCGTCGCGTGCACCACCGGACAGGGGATGTCTGATGAACGGGGCGTGGATGATCGCGGGCGCGGTTTCGGTCGCGCTGCTCGTCGGCTGCAGCGGCGAGTTGGAGACCGTCGACGGTCGACCGACCAAGGACGAGGTGGTCGAGAAGATCGTGGGTGGCCGGGCCGAGGCGGGGTTCCCCGCGGTCGGCGCCCTGCTCACGCCGCAGGGCAACGTCTGCACCGCCACGGTCATCGCGCCACGGTGGATCGTGAGCGCGGCGCATTGCTTCGAGGACGGCGACTTCGGCTACACGCTGAACCTGGGTCAGGACATGCAGCGGCCGGTACGACGCGTCCCGCTCACGGCCATCTGGCGGCACCCCGCCTGGAACCAGCGCTCGCTGACCAACGACATCGCCCTCGGCCAGCTCGGCGCCGATCCCGGGGTGCAGCCGATGGCGCTGGCGCCCACCGTGGCGCGCGGCGAGGTGCTCACCTTCGTCGGCTTCGGCCTCACCGATGGGCGCGGCTGGGAGCTCGGTGAGAAGCGGTCGGTCGACATGGCGCTCCAGCGCGTCGACGCGACCACCTTCCGGTACTCGGTGCCGGGCAAGAACACCTGTGGAGGCGACTCGGGCGGGCCGGCGCTGCGGACGGTGGGCGGCGTGCACCAGGTGGCCGGGGTCACGTCCTACGGTGACGCGGGGTGCGCGGAGTATGGCGTCGACACGCGGGTCGACGCCTACCTGGGCTGGATCCGCGACGTGATCGGTGATTTGCCCGCCGATCCGCCGGCCGACAACGGCGTGCCGGCGCCGCCGGTGGCCGAGGATCCCTGTGGCGGCCTGGACTACTTGGGTGAGTGCAGCGGCAGCGTGGCGCGCTGGTGCGCCGACGGCGCGGTCAAGGAGCGCGACTGCGGCGCCCAGGGCTGCGGCTACATCGACGACTCCCTGGGCTACTACTGCGGGGGGGCCGCGCAGCCCGCGCCCGCGCCCGCGCCCGCGCCGGCCGATCCCTGCCGGGGGCTCGACTACCTCGGGCGCTGCAGCGGGGCGGTGGCGGAGTGGTGCGACGGCGGGCAGCTGCAGGCGTCGGACTGCGGACAGCAGGGCCTCGGCTGCGGCTACGTCGACGACCAGGTCGGCTTCTACTGTCGGCGCTGATTCCCGCGCGGCGCCGCGCCCTCGGTCGCTCGCCTTGCGTCGCGAGGCCGTGATGCGGTAACCGCGTCGCGTGACCGAGGAGCCTGCCCGATGAGAGCGATCCTGTTGTCCCTGGCCATCGCCGGGCTCGCGCTCGGTTGCGACGAAGACGGTGACACCTCCGACCCGGGCGCCGAGCCCCAGCGCCCGGTCCGGGACGCCGCGGTGGTGGCGATGGACCGCGGCATCGGGCCGGCGGCCGACGTGGGCGCTGCGCCCGACGCCGCGTCGCCGACCGACGGGGGGTCCATCCCCGACGCGAGCGACCCGGCGGCGCTCGACGCCTCCCCCCTCGACCCGGACGCGGGCATCGGTGACGCCGCTCGATCAGGCGACGGCGCTGCGCCGGCCCCCGACGCCGGCGCGACCCCCGACGCCGCGGTGCAGCCCGCCCCCGATTTGGGCCCGGGCGAGCCATGCCCGGCGGTGCGCGGCAACCTGCTCGCCAACGCCAGCTTCGAGGCCTGGTCGGGCGGCCTGCCCGACGCCTGGGCGGGTGAGCGCACCAGCTTCAGCCCCGACAACGTCAGCGAGGGCGCTCCGCACTGCGGCGCGCGCTCGCTGCGCCTGGCCAACCCCGGCGATGGCCACCACCGCTTCACGCCGGTCGCGGTCCCGGCCCTGGCCGGGCACTACACCGCCACCTTCTGGGCTCGGGGCGAGGGCGACGTGCGCAACGCCCGCCACGACGGTGGCTACTCGGGCTACAGCGGCTACACCACGCTCGGCGGCGCCGAGTGGCGGCTGATCACCTACGGCTTCAACCAGGCCGAGGACACGGCGGCGCTCGAGTTGATCATCTCGGTGCGAAGCACGGCGGGCGACGGCGTCGAGATCGACGACGTGGCCCTGGTGCGCGAGGACGGCGCCTGTGACGGGGTGATGTGCGAGGACTGGGCGATGTGCGATCCCGGCACGCTGGGCTGCGTGGCGCGCGCCGGGGCCTGCGCCGACGATGGAGGCTGCCCGGCGTGGAAGACCTGCGGCGCCGACCACGCCTGCGGGCTGCGGGCCGGTCGCTGCGACGCGATCGTCGACTGCGGCGGCGACACCCCGGTCTGCGATGGCGCCCACACCTGCGTCGACGGCGATCCCTGCGACGCGGCCGGCTGCGAGGCCTGGCAGGCCTGCGATCCCGGCACGGGCGCCTGTGTCCTGGCCCCGGGGCGCTGCAACACGACGGATGACTGCCAAGGCGGGCTACCCGCCTGCGACACGGCCGACCGCCGCTGCGTCGAGGTGGACGATCCGGTCAACATCGTGCCCAACGGCGGCTTCGAGGCCTGGGACGACTACGTCCTGTTCGAGGTCGAGGACGCCTTCCTGCCCGACTTCTGGTACGGCCTCGACTTTGGGGGCAACGACACGCGCTTCGACACCGAGATCGCGCCCGAGGACGTGATTCGTTCCGAGGACGCGCCCTTCGACGGCGATTACGCCTTGCAGATCGTGGGCGGCGACACGGCCGACCGCTTCACCTCGGATGCCTTCGCCGTGCCCAACGGCACCTATGCGTGCAGCTTCCGCGTCCGTGGCCGCGGGACCGTGCGACAGCACAGCTACAGCAGCGCCGGCGAGCACCCCCACGCCGACGCCGAGGACATCGACAGCGCGGTCTGGCTGCTGCGCACCTTCACGATCCGCAGCAACACCCAGAACATGCGGTTGATCTTCTACGTGAGCCGGACCGATCCGGCCGCGGGCCACATCCAGCTCGACGACGTGGTGTGCACGCGCAATCGGTAGTGGGTGCGGCTCCACTTGGGTCAGGTTGGCGTGGGTCTCCGGGGCGGCTGTCAGCGGCCGAGGCTCAGTTGGGCCGGCAGGTTCACCGCCCGACCATCTCGCTCCCCGACACGCTGCACGCCTGAGACGGGTGCGGGACTGAACCTCCTATCTTCTCGCCACCGCCGGAACAACTCGCTACGTTGACGCGCGGAGGCAGCGCCATGGCCGATCACGCGCACGAAGAGCAGACCTCGCATGCAGAGCAGAGCCCCACGCACGAGCCGGTGCACGCCGAGCAGCGGAGCCCCCAGGCTGCCGCCGCGTGGCAGGCCTACGTCGGTGGCCTGAACAAGGGCAAAGAGGACGACCTGGCCGATCTCACGGCGTCCCAGAAGCCCTACATCGAGAACCTGCGGGCCATCGAGAAGGCCAACCCCAAGGCGACGCCGCAGGACATCGCGATGGCGCTGTCGATGGTGCTGTGGGAGGGCCGCATCTGGGAACGCGACGGCAAGGCGGCTGACGTCACCCGCCCGGCCGGGGCCCCGCTGGTGCTCGACTATGCCGGCGGCAAGGGCTACCAGGACGTCAAGTTGAGCCCCGAGAACGAGCAGGCCATCCGCACGCAGCGCGAGGTCCACGACAAGCACGGTCGCGAGTCGGGCGTCGCCCACGCCTTCCCCGCGGTCGCCGCGCAGGCCGGCCGCCAGGGCACGATGGCCGGCGACTACAACGCCTACATGGTGAGCAAGGGTGGCGATCTCATTCAGGATGTCGCCCAGATTATCGTCGAGCAGAAGCTCGACGGCACCTTCCGCGACGCCGAGGCCCGGGACAACCAGCGGGCCGTCGAGATCGGCAAGGAGGCGGGCGGCGGCGAGGCCTTGTCGGTGCTGCTGTGCCGCCACTTCCGCCGCGAGAACGCGGAGAAGCTGGGCCTCGACGTCTGATCCGGGGCGCGTTCAGGCGCGTGGTGCCAGGCCCGCTGCGGCCGTGAGTGTCAGGCACTTCTCCTGGCCGCCTCGCCCGGCAGGTTGGAACTCCGCGAACCGCCGCGCACCGCCACTGCGTTCGCCGCCGATGCGTGGGGGCTGGCCGGGGCGCCCGTAGTTCCGGGGTGCCACCTGGGGCTGCTGCCGCGCGCACGGTTGTCGGGGTCAAGGCCCGCCACTTGACACTTGCCCATTGGGGGTCGGTTGCGCTGTCGGGCCTGCAGGCATGGCAAGTGTCAAGTAACGGGTCTCGACCCCTGGTCGTGGTTGTCGGGGCTGCTCGTAGTCCCGCGTGGCGATCACGGCTGGGTGGCGCTACGCGCGGCGCCGCGGCGCGGGCGCGATTCCGACCATCTCCGTCGGGGGTCGGACGATCTCCGTCGGGGGTCGACCATCTCCGTCGGGGGTCGAGACTCGTCACTTGACACTTGGGAAGGCACCGTGGGACGAGGTGACCGCGACGCACGCTCCCAAGTGTCAAGTGGCGAGCCTTGACTCCCCCAACCGTGCGCGCGGCAGCAGCCCCGCCCGGCAGGGTGGAGCTACCATCGTTCGGCCCGACCCGGCCACCATCGTTCGGCCCGACCCGGCTGACACAGTTTGGCCCGACCCCGCTGACAGTTCCCCGTCGGCCTGACACCTGCGCAAGTCACTGATCTGTGGGGTGTGTGGCAGGCGCCCCGAGCCCGGTCAGACGATCCCCCGCGCCCCGATGCGCCACCGGACGCGGGCGATCGTCAGCGGCACCAGCTCGCCGTCGACGCCCGCCTCGCGGAGCGTTCGCACCACCTCCCCGAGCGTGGCGCCGCTGCCGACGTAGTCGTCGAGCAGCAGGATGGGGCCGTTCGTGGGCGGCGCCCCGGTCAGGCGCAGGCGGCCGGCGATGTTGGCCTTGCGCTGCTCGGTGTTGAGCAGCTCGCCCTGACGGTGGTCGGGCGGCGTCCTCCACTCGATGAGATCCAGGTGCAGCGGCACGCCGAGGCGCGCCGCGACGCGCTCGCCCGCCGCGGCGCGCGCGCGCCAGGTGCGCGATGGCAGCACGATCACCGCCGCCGGGGCCCGGCCTCGGGCGAGCTGGTCGACCTTTCGGTCCAGCCGGGCCGCGAGGTCGTCGTCCAGGGCCTCGGCCTGGCTCCGCTGCCGCATGAAGCCCAGGAACGGGGGCAGGCGCTCCTCGCTGTCGAAGACCGCGAGCCCGGCCGACATCCGTGGACGGCGGGACCCCTGGATCACCACGTCGCGGCCCGCGAGCCAGTCGACGGCGCGCGCCACCGCGTCGGCCGACGCAGGCGCCAAGACCCCCCACGCCGCCGGATCGCATCGGCTGCATCGCCCGCAGTGCCCCTCGGGCGCGTCACCGAGCGCGCGCCGCAGCGCGTTCATCAGGCAGTCCGCCTCGCCGGCGCCGTAGCGCATCATCGCGTCCAGCTCGCGGTGCCTCACCTGGGCCTGCCGGGTGTAGCGGGTCAGGTCAGGCGTGCGCTCCTCGCCGGTGCGGGCGTAGACCTGCCGACGCTGGTCGAGCCGCTTCTCCACCAGCCCTTGCTCGCGCAGCTCGGCCAGGATGACGGTCACGCGGGTCGGGTGCTGCCCGCTCCGCGCCTTGATCTTGGTCAGCGTCGGCCACCGACCGTCCGCGTCGGGCTCGATGGCAGCCATCACCGCCCCGAAGTCCTCCAGGCCGGGCTGGGCCGATCGGATGAAGTGGGCCTGGATCCGACGGTCGCCCGGATCGAAGAGCAGCACCCCGCGCGCGGGCTGGCCGTCGCGGCCGGCGCGGCCGACCTCCTGGTAGCACGCGGTGATCGAGCCGGGCACGTCGACGTGGATCACGAAGCGCAGGTCGCTCTTGTCGATGCCCATGCCCAGCGCGTTGGTGGCGGCGATGGCGCGGTGCCGGCCGGTCAGGAAGTCCTGCTGGAGGGCGCGCTTCTCATCGGGCTCGAGCCCGGCGTGGTAGGCCACCACCGCGTGCCCCTGGTCGGCCAGCCAGCCCGCCACCTGGCGGGTCCGCTCGCGCGTGGCGCAGTAGAGGATGCCGTTGCCCTCGACCTCGCGCAGCAGCCGGTCGAGCAGCGCCAGCTTCTCGGCGCTGCCCGCGACCGACACCGTCCCCAGCGACAGCTCGGGCCGGTCCATCTCTGCCCGGAGCACCTCGACCGGCGCGCCGCCACCCAGCTGGGCCACCACGTCGGCTTCGGTCCGGTGGTCCGCCGTGGCGGTCAGCCCCAGCACGCGCACGTTGGGCCGCGCAGCCTCGAAGGCGCGGACCGCCTCGACGATGCGGCGATACGCCGGGCGAAAGTCGTGCCCCCACGTCGAGATGCAGTGCGCCTCGTCCACCACCAGCAGGTCGACCGGCAGCGAGACCAGGAAGCGCCACGCCTCGAGGTGGTCGAGCCGCTCGGGCGACACGAACAGGATGCGAAGGCTCCCATCACGCGCCGCCTGCGCCACCGCCCCGTTCTCGTCGTCGCTCTGATCGGAGTTGATCGCGCCCGCGCCGATGGCGAAGCGCTCACGCAGCTGCTGCACCTGGTCCCGGGCCAGCGCCAGCAGCGGCGAGATGACCACGGTCATGCCGTCGAGCAGCAACGCCGGCAGTTGGTACAGCAGCGACTTGCCGTAGCCCGTCGGCTGGATGCACAGCAGCCGGCCGCGGCTCATCAGGGCGTCGACGGCCGCGCGCTGGCCCGGGCGGAACGCGTCGAAGCCGAATCGCTCGCGCAGGAGGTCATCGATCGGATCGCTCATCGGGGCTCCATGCGCGAGGGCGCCCCACCGCCCTGCGCCGCGGATCGCCCCCTGGCGAGAAGGAGCATCAGCGCTTCGCCTTGAACCGCCGCGGCGACAGATCGTAGTGCTTCACCCGCAGCCCCATCACCCGCTCGGTCAGCCCCAGGTCGCGCGCGGCCGCCGCCCTGTTGCCGCGGTTCAACTTCAGCGCGTCGACGATCATGTCTCGCTCCATCGCCTCGAGCGCGCCCGCGAGGCTGGCCCGGGCCGTGGTGCCGCTCTGGTCGGCCGTCTGCAGGCTGGGGGGCAGGTGGTTGCCGCGGATCACCTCGTCGGTGCTCACGATCACCGCGCGCTCGATGCAGTTCTCAAGCTCGCGCACGTTGCCCGGCCAGTGATAGGCCATCAACATGTCGATGGCCTGCGTTGAGATTCGACGCACAGACTTCCTGTTTAGTTTCGCGTACTTGTCGACGAAGTAGTCGGCCAGCAGCATCACGTCGGTGCGTCGCTCCCGCAGCGGCGGGATGTGGATGGGGAAGACGTTGAGCCGGTAGAACAGGTCGGCGCGGAAGTCGGCGTCGGTCACCGCGGCGTCGAGGTCGCGGTGCGTCGCGGTGACCAGCCTCACGTCGGCGCGCAGCGTCTCGGTGCCGCCGACCCGCTCGAACTCCCGCTCCTGCAGCACGCGCAGCAGTGCAACCTGGGTGTGGGCGGGCAGGTCGCCGATCTCGTCGAGGAACAGGGTGCCCCCCTGCGCCAGCTCGAACCGGCCCTTGCGCAGTTGGGTCGCGCCGGTGAAGGCCCCACGCTCGTGGCCGAAGAGTTCGCTCTCGAGGATGCTCTGCGGCAGCGCCGCGCAGTTGACCTTGATGAAGGGGCGCCCCGCGCGCGGGCTCGCGTCGTGGATGGCCTGGGCGACCAGCTCTTTGCCCACGCCGCTCTCGCCGAGCAGCAGCACACTGGCCTCGCTGCCCGCGACCTGCGCGATCTGGGCGTAGACGGTCTGCATGCTCTTGGCGCGCCCGATGATGTTGGGCGGCTTGTAGCGCGTCTCGGGCGCCGGCAGGGGTTGCGCCATGCGGAGCCGCCGGAGCGCGGGCGTCAGCAGCCCGGCGAGCACGTGCAAGAGATCGGCGTCCCGCGCCAGGGCTGCGGCGTCGCCACCCGGCCGATCCGCGCTCAGCGCGCCCAGGCTCTCGCCCCCATCGCGCACCGGCACGCAGACGAAGCCCGCGTCGGGGTCGTCGCGGCGCGCCCGCGTACGGTCGTTGAACTCGGCCGCGCTGACGGCGCGCGGCACCATCGCGGCCTCGGCCGTCTCGATCACCTTGCCGGTCACGCCCTCACCGCGCCGATAGCTGGCGCGCCGCTGCTGCGCGTCGCTGTATCCGTCGGCGGCGATCATGCGCACCTCGTCCTGCCCCTCGTCGTCCAGCCACAGCGCCACGCGCTCCAGCCCGGTCCGCCGCCGCAGCAGGGCCAGCACCTCGGGGAGGGTGGCGACCGGATCGTGGGCCTCGCCCAGGCGCCGCGCGACGTCGGCGACCAGGCTGAGCGGGTGTTCGGGGGCGGGCGGCGACATGCGACCTCGGGTCGACGAGACGCGGCACTCTTGCAGAAAGGATCGCGGCCATCAACCGAGGGCGGGGGACGCCCCGTGGGGTCGCAGCGCGAACATGTCCACCGTCACGCCCGGCGCGAAGTGCGTCAGCGGGGGTGGCCCGGACAGGTCGAGGCCGGCCGCGCGGTCCAGCGTCTGCTCACATCGGTGCACCGTCGCCGCGTGCACGGGGTAGGGCGTGTGGTGCACCTGCCCGGTCAGCAGGCGGCCCCTGCCCACGGTGTGCAGCAGGTAGCGCTCGAACAGGAAGAACTCGAGCGAGTCGGGGGCCTGGGGTCCGAGCGGGGCGCCGACCGAGGCCTCGAGGTGAAGCGTGGCCCCGCCGGCCCGGCGCGTCGTGGTGTAGTCGACGCGATCGCCCGCCCGGGTCATCGACATGCGCGCGTGGTGGTAGGGCAGGCTCCAGAGCGCGCGCGCCGCCCGCACCGCCAGCCAGGACGAGGCCTCGAGCGAGAAGAAGTAGACCCCGGGGTCGCGCCCGGCGACGTGCACGTAGGTGCGCAGGTTGGTCTCGAGGAAGTCGAAGGCGAGGGCGCGCGGCCACCACCGCCAGGGCCGGATCGTGCGCATGGCGAAGGGCACGAGCCCCACCCAGGCCTGCCCGTCGAAGGCGTCCAGCTCGAGCTCGGGGGGCACCAGGGGGCGCAGCGCCTCGTGCGGCACCGGCCAGTGCAGGAAGAAGAGGTCCTGCCAGGCCTGGTAGCCGGCCGCCTTTCCCTCGGGCCGGCGGGTGGCGGTGATGCGATCGATCGTGCTCATGCCGGCGGCATAGCACGCCGTCGCCCGCGCCGCACGCTCTCGGCGACGCGGCGTGCGCGGAGCGACGCGCATACTGCCTTTGTGCGACGCCGCGCAAATCATGAAGTTTGGCAATGTCTTAGCCGTTACGCGAATTGTTGCACTGCACAAAAATCCACTTGACCGACGCAGAGGGCGGTCCTAGGTTGAGGCCGCACACGCGCACGGAGCGACGCCGATGGACCGTCTGACCCTGGCCTGGACCGCCTTCGGGCTCTACCTCGCGGTGACCGCCTGGCTGGCTTGGTTGGGCCACAAGAAGACCGACTCGCTGGAGTCCTTCGCGGTGGGCCGGCGCGACATGGGTCCCTGGCTGGTCGGCATCACGATGGCCGCCTCGCTGGCGTCGACGGCCACCTTCATCATCAACCCCGGCTTCGTCTTCGTGCACGGGCTGGCGGCCTTCATGCACTTCGGGGTCGCCGTCGGGCTGGGCGTCGCCGTGGCCCTGTTCACGCTCTCGCCCACCTTTCGCCGGGTGGGCGTGCAGGGTCATGCGCTCAGCCTGCCGCACTGGATCGGCGTC
>CALBMW010000192.1 GCA_937896275.1 uncultured Myxococcales bacterium | reverse complement strand
GCCCCCGTCCGCCGCGCCTCCGTCCGGCGTCGGGCCGACGTCCGCCAAGATCGCGGCCGAGCCGCCGCCGCCGTCATCGCAGGCGACCGTCAGCAGCGCGATCAGCCCCAGCGCGCCGGCGACGGAGATTCGCCGGGTGCGCAATAAGGTCAACGAATCCGAATATTTACATGACAACGTCACATCGTCTCCTGAGTGTCGGGCGCGTCCAGCGCGTCGCGTCGAGGGCAGACCGGCGACCGCCTATCCGCCGACGCCGGTGCAGCACTGGACCTCGTCGGGTCCGGGACACACCCCGGGGGTCGCCGTGCCGCCGCAGCGGGCGACGCGCTGGCAGACGCCCGCGAGCCCACCGGCCGTGCAGGCCGTGCCCTCACCCTCGAGCGGCGGATCGGCGCCCGCGTTGGGATCGCTGCCCGCGTTGGGATCGCTGCACAGCGTCACCACGTTGGGGATGCTGAAGCAGATCCACCCCAGCGCGCTGCACTCGAACTCGACCCGCTCGTCGTCGATGCAGTAGACCGCCGTATCGCCTTCGCATCCGCCGCCGCTCGGGATGCCCTCGCAGGGGTCGGGTGGCAGCGGGCTGACGCACAGGGCGCGTCCGCTGATCAGCTCGCACATGCCGCCTTGGGCGACGCAGTCCTCGTTGGCCAAGCGGCCCGCGCGGCAGATCTCGACGCGCCCGTTGACGCAGCGGCCGTCGATCGTCACGTCCCCGCAAGCGTTCTCGACCGGCGGGGCGGCGAGGCAGACGAAGCGGCCCGCGGCGGCGTCCCAGCCGCACGAGCGGTTCGTGACGCGGCAGTTCTCGACCTGCACGGCTTCACCGAAGCAGGTGTAGAGGACGCCGTTGGGATCGCACTCGCCCTCCTCTGGGATCGGGCAGCCCTCCTGGGGCGGGTCCTCCGGATCGGAGGGCGGGACGCAGGCGTGGCGGGCGAGGGCCTCGTTGTGGGCGCACCGCAGGCCCTGGCGCGCGCAGTCGAGCGATTGCGGGATCCCACGATCGCACCAGCGCAGCACCTCGCCGGCGCACGCCCCTTCGACGCCGAGCCCGCCGCAGGGATCGACGGGCGCGCCGGCGTCGGGCGGGTCGGGAGGGAGGGCCGCGTCGGGCCGGACGCCCTCGGGCGGGCGCCCAGGCGCCATGAAGGCGTCCCACACCAAGAAGGCATCGGGTGAGACCGGCAGCAGGTACAGGTCGGCCTCGTCGTCGACGTCGACCGTCGCGCACCCCCAGGGCAGGGCTGCTGCGGCGATCGCCACGGCCGCGAGCGCCAGCGCCTGGCGAAGCCTTGGTCGGAGCAGCCTCACACGAACCCCCTCGCCTCCCTGGGCGGCAGGATAGCGCAGCGGGCGCCGCGCGTGGCCAAAGGCGATCCCGCCGGCACGCTCGGTCGAGCCGAACGCGCCTCGTCGAGCCGACCGCGCCTCTGAAGAAGTGCCTGACACCTCTTCGGCAGCGCCGCGCCTCTGAAGAAGTGCCTGACACCTCTTCGGCAGCGCCTCTGAAGAAGTGCCTGACACCTCTTCGGGACACCTCTTCGGCAGATGAACGGCCATTTTCTTGCCATCGGGCCCACTCTGGGTTGTTATCGCACACGAACCTACACACGGAGGCCGCCATGCCGACCGATCGCCGCCACGCTCGCAGCGCCCGCCCCGCCGAGGCCCTCGAGCACTACCTGCGGGCGGCCGCGACGCGCCACGGCTATCTGGCCGTCGCCCTCGCCGACGTGTGCGGGCGCCTGCTGGCCGGCACGCCCGGCGCCCAGAGCATCGCCCAGGCGGCCCCCTTGGTCGACGCGGCCCGCGGGCGCGAGGACCTTCGCGTGATCGACGGCGTCCGAGGAGACCAGCCGTTGCGCGTCTGGTCGGTGCTCATCGGCGGGATCTCCTGTTACCTTGCCACCCTCGGCGGTGATCCTGTGCCGCCGCACGACGCCCCGGTGGCGCTCAATCGCATGGTGGCCGCCGCGGCCTGACGCGCCGGGCGCCCGCCCGGAGGTCCCATGGCCCGTCAACGCGTCGTCCTCATCGACGGCAGCTCGCTCATCTTCCGCGCCTTCTTCGCCATCCCCGGCAGCTTCAGCACCGCGTCCGGCCTGCCGACCAACGCCACCTATGGCTTCGCGCTGATGTTCCGCAAGATCATGGCGGGCCGCACGCCCACCTATGGCGCGTGCATCTTCGACGCGCCCGGCGCCACCTTTCGCGACGCCCTCTACCCGGCCTACAAGGCCCAGCGCCCCAGCATGGCGTCCGAGATGCGCGTGCAGCTGCCGTGGATCGACAAGGTCGTCGACGCCCACGACTTTCCCACGCTGCGCGTCCCCGGCTACGAGGCCGACGACGTCATCGGCACCCTCACCCGCCAGGCCACGGAGGCCGGCCACGAGGTGCGCCTGATCACGGGCGACAAGGACTTCTGCCAGCTCATCAACCCCGACGTCCGCATGATCGACACGATGCGCGACATCACCTACGACGAGGAGCTGGTGCGCAAGAAGCACGGGGTGCCGCCCGAGCGCTTCGTCGACTACCTGGCGCTGGTGGGGGACAAGGTCGACAACATCCCGGGGGTGCCGGGCATCGGCGCCAAGACCGCCGCCAGCCTGCTGGAGCGCTTCGGGACGCTCGAGGGCGTCCTCGCCCACACGGGCGAGCTGAAGGGCAAGCAGCGGGAGAACCTCGAGAGTCACGCCGAGGACGCGCGCCTGTCCTACCGGCTGGCGACCATCGACCAGCACGTGCCGCTCGACGTGACGCTGGCCGATCTGGTGCTGAAGCCGGTGCAGGTCGGCAAGGTCGACGCGCTCTACCGCGAGCTCGAGTTCTTCTCGCTGCTCAGCGCCGATGCGGGGAGCACGCCGGTCTCGGCCGCGTCGGACGGCGACTTCGCCGCGCTGCGGGACGCCGTGTCGGTCAGCGGTTTCCTCGACGACCTCGGAGCCAGCCCGGTGGCGGTCATGCCCCTCTACGATCCGCCGTCGCACGCCCAGGGCGCGCTGGCCGGCGTCGCGATCGCCGTCAACGCCGAGTACGCCCGCTACGTGCCCTTCGGCGAGGCCACGCGTGGCCCGCTCGCGGCCTGGCTGGGCGATCCGGCGCGCCCCAAGGTGCTGCACGACACGCGCGACGCGACCCACCTGCTCGCCCGCCACGACCTGCACCTGCGGGGCGTCGTGTTCGACACCCAGCTCGCGTCCTTCCTGGTCGATCCGACCGGCAACATCCCGCACGCGCTGGGTCAAGTGACCAAGGCCTTCCTGCACCGGACGCTGGCCCCGCAGAAGGAGATCACCGGCAGCGGTCAGGCCGAGTTGCCCTTCAGCGCCCTCGATCCGAAGACGCTGACGCCCTGGGCCTGCCACACGGCCGCGGCGATCATCGAGTTGTGCCCGGTGCTCGAGGCCAAGGTCGACAGCGAGGGGCAGCGCGAGAACCTCGACACCATCGACCTGCCGCTGTCCGCGGTGCTCGCCCACATGCAGCGCCACGGCATTCGGGTGGACGCGAAGCACCTCGGAGAGCTCGACGTCGACTTCCGCGCCCGGAAGGCCGAGATCGAGGCCGCCATCCACGAGGCCGCCGGCGGAGCCTTCAACATCGGCTCGACCAAGCAGCTGGGCGAGGTGCTCTTCGAGAAGCTCGGCCTGCCGGTGCAGAAGAAGACCAAGACCGGCTACAGCACGGCCGCCGACGTGCTCGAGCGGCTGGCCCCCCACAACGACGTCGTCCGGCAGATCCTGCACTGGCGCGCCCTCGACAAGCTCATCGGCACCTACACGAAGGCGCTGCGGGAGGCCATCGATCCGGCCGACGGGCGCATCCACTGCACCTTCCAGCAGACCAGCGGCGCCTCGGGCCGGTTGATCACCACGGACCCCGATCTGCAGCGCACGCCCATCCGCACCGAGGACGGCAAGCGCATCCGCGAGGCCTTCGTTCCGCGTGAGGGCTGGGTGCTCATCTCGGCCGACTGGAGCCAGATCGAGCTGCGCATCCTGGCCCACGCGACCCAGGATCCGCTCCTGCTCGAGTCCTTCCGTCAGGGCGTCGACGTGCACCGCCGCACGGCGGCCGAGATCTTCGACGTCGCCCCCGACGCCGTCACCCCAAAGCAGCGCACCGTGGGCAAGACGGTCAACTTCGCCACCATCTACGGGCAGGGCGCCACCTCGCTGGGGCAGGGACTGGGCATCAGCCGCAAGGAGGCCAAGGGCATCATCGATCGCTACTTCACCCGCTACGCCGGCGTCGCAGCCTGGCTCGAGCGCACCCGGCAGCAGGCCGATCGCGACGGCTACGTCACCACTTTGACCGGCCGCCGCCGCTACGTGCCCGAGTTGACCAGCAACAACCCCACCGACCGCAGCTACGGCGAGCGCATCGCGACCAACACGCCCATCCAGGGATCGGCCGCCGACCTGTGCAAGCTGGCCATGCTCCGCATCGCGGAGGATCTCGCGGCGAAGGCCCTCAAGACCTCGATGTTGCTGCAGATTCACGACGAGCTGCTGTTCGAGGCGCCCCCGGACGAGGTCGAGGCTGCCTGTGCCATCGTGCGGCACCGGATGGAGACGGCGTGGCCGCTCGACGTGCCCTTGGTGGTGGATCTGGGGACGGGCGGCAGCTGGGCCGAGGCGCACTGAGTCGCGCGGCACCGGGTGGCGCGAAACTGGCGGACGCGGCACACCGAGCCCCCAATTGACGCCTGGCCACGCGGCGGGTCCACCTGGGCGGGCGATCTGCGCGCGAGCTTCGACGCCCTGCATGCATCGCCCCAACGCCACCGCGCACGGTGGGCGACGCGTAACCGTTCACCCACCCAAGACGGCCGTCTCACAGGCCTGGGCGATCAGTCGATGGCGGGGAGGAGGGATGGGCGGTTGTCACACCGAGATGGGGCTGGCCGGCGGCGGTTTGCGGCGTCGCAGGCGTCGGTCAGGTAGTCGAGGACGTGGCGGCCGTGCAGCCGGCGGGTGGCGACCGTGGTGAGCATACGCTCCACGAACTGACTGCCTGCTGCGCTCTGCGTCCCGAAGCTGGTCTTCCGCCATATGACGCCGTGCCGGATGGTCCGCCCGGCCAGGTTGTTTGTTGGCTCGACGCCGTCCACGTTCAGGAAGGTCCACATGGCGGGCTCGACCTTGAGCAGGGCGGCGCACATGCCTCGGCGCGGAGTGCCCTTGGGTAGGGTCGCGCCCTCAGCGAGCAGCCCTCGTATCGTGGGGGCGAGTTGCTGGTCGACGTGGGTGCGGAGGTCCTCGATGTCGCGTGCTCCGTCGCGTACTTCACTCCATCTGTGGAAGAGGTCGCGCGCGCAGTCTCCCAGTTCGCGGAGAGGGCCGGGTCCTGCGCGTCGGCCTTCTTCCTGGCTCGATAGGCAGCCTGCCGCGCGGCGTGTTTGAGCCGACCACGGCGGCCCTCCTGGTACCGGTGACCCGCCTGCGGCCCGCGTGAGACCACACGATGGCGACCGAGCGGAGGAGTCCATGAGCCACCATCACGGGCACGGACACGAACAGGCCCAACCCGCACCCAGGGGGCCGACCGTCGACCCGGTAAACGGGATGACGGTGACCGCCTTCGCCACGCACGTGGTCGAGGACGACCGGTTCTGCCCGAGCCACAGCAGGGCGAGGTTCGAGGCGTATCCCGCGCGGTACGTCGCAGCGAAGGTGTCCCAGGGGGCGACCGAGGGCAGGGTCTACGCCTGCCCGATGCATCCGGCCGTGCGACGGCCCGAGCCCGGGATCTGCCCAAAGTGCGGGATGGGGCTCGAGGCCGCACCAACCTACGGATGCGGGACACAGTTGCTCGGCACGTCGTTCGAGGCCGCCCGCGCACGCTTGACCGGCGCGATGCTCGCCCACCGCGCCTCAGCCGCCGAGCCGCAGATCGGGATCCTTCTTCCCTGCAACGCCGTGGTCCAGCAGAACGACGGCGGCGTCGTGGTGCCCATCGCCAACGCGCGGGCGATGTTCAGCTTGGTGGAAAACCCCGACCTGGAGTTCGTCGCAAAGAAGCCGAATGAGCGCTTTCGGCGAGTCATCGAAACGGTCGGAGGAAGGGGGGCGGTCTGATGCATGTCGGGATGTGGGGCCTGGCGGCCATCGTCATCGTCGTCGCCTCGTGGCTGATGTACCGCTACCTGGCTCCGGATAACTGGAAGGAGTGGACGCGCGCCGGTGTGCTGCAGGCCTTCATCATCGCGTTCTACGCCGAGATGTATGGGTTCCCGCTGACCATCTACTTCCTGGCGCGGTTCTTTGGGCTCGATCTCGCGTGGGCGGAGGGAGGCAACCTCTGGGCGCAGCTCTTCGGCACTCCCGTGGCGCACATCGTCGCCATGGTGCTCGGCTACATCATCGTATTCTCCGGCGCTTCGCTCGTCGCCGAAGGATGGCGAAGAGTCCACCGGGCGAGACGCGAAGATCGACTGGTGACGGACGGGGTCTACGCCCGCATGCGCCACCCGCAGTATACGGGCCTCTTCCTCATCGTGTTCGGTGAGGGCGTCGTTCACTGGCCCACGATCGTTTCGGTGCTCGCCTTCCCGATCGTCGTCATCGCTTACACGATGCTCGCTCGAAAGGAGGAGCAGCACGTGCTCGAGAAGTTCGGTGACGAATACCGCGCGTACCAGCGGCGTGTCCCGATGTTCATTCCCCGTCACGAGAGCGGGCACCCGAAGGAGGCGTGAATGAGCGCGCAAACCATCACAATCATCAGCGGCGTGCTCCTGTTGGCCGTCTTCGTGCTCGTCGGGTGGAGCGGGAGACGCCGGCGCGGTCGCCGCGACGAGGATGAAGGCTCAGGGAAGAGGAAGACGCCATGAGCGGGTCGTCGGCCGCAGGAGCACGGCGCCATGTTCGTGCCCCGCGTCGCGCGAAGGAGGCACCCACATGAACGCGGACTCGGTCACCAGCCTGCTGTACTTCCTGGCACTCGGGTTCTTCTTCTACTGGATGATGAAGAGAGGCGGCTGCGGCATGCATTCACATGGCGAGCACGGAACGCACGGCGGTCATGGCCACGGTGGCGAACACCCGACGCGCACAATGGCCGGTGCGCCGCACGCCGACGTCATGTCGGCATCGGCCAGGGATCCAGTCTGCGGCATGGACGTGGACCCGCAGGGTGCGGCCGGAATGCGCTTGGTGACGGGCCAACGCTTCTACTTCTGCTCGGCGAAGTGTCTCGCGGCGTTCGATAGCGACCCGGAGCGATTCACGCGCAAGGCCGCAAGCGAGGAGGCGTCCAAGGGGCACGAGCATCATGGACGGGGCTGCCACTGAAGGAGGATGGCGATGAGACTCGATTGGAGAGTGCTTGGTGTCCAACGTCATCCATTTTCTGCGCGAGCACCTGCACAACCACTGGGGGCACCTCGGACAGGCGCAGCTCTCGCAGCCGGCGCTGGCGTTCCTGGCGCTGATGGAGAAGGCAGAGCGGGGCAGCCCTGACGCGGCGGTTGGGGATCGGGCGGGAGCTGAACCATGACGGGGTTCCAGCGCGGATCGATGCGGTGTGCCTGCGACCGCGGCTTCCACGAGACTCGACTCGTGGCCGTGACGGGGGGGCCCTGGCGCGGGGAAGACCGCCATCCTCGAGATGGCGTTGCGCTCGTTCTGCTCACACGTCGGAGTGCTCCCCGAGGCCGCCAGCGTCGTGTTCGGCGGTGGCTTTCCGCGCCATGACAGCGATGTCGCTCGGCGCGCGGCGCAAAGGGCCATCTTCCACATCCAGCGGGAGGTCGAGACGCTGGTGGTCGGCGTGGCGGCCCGACCGTGACATCCTCGCGGATATGCGGCGCATCTTGGGCAATGTCTCCGCCGAGCGCTTCAACCTCGGCACGTTCTTCGTCGCCACCTCGACGAAAGGGACGATGCCATGACCGATCGCGCCGGGCGACGCGAAGTTGTCCCGAACCCGAGCGTCGCCGACCGCGAGACCGAGCTGATCCGACGGCGCTACGAGCGCGTCGCCCCCGTCTATGACCTGCTCGAGTGGATGATGGAGTTGCGTTTCCGCGGCTGGCGGCGGGAGCTCTGGAGCCTTGTGCAGGGGGACCGTATCCTCGAGCTGGGCGTCGGCACCGGCAAGAACCTGCGCTTTCACCCGCCCGACAAGGAAATCACAGCGATCGACATCTCCGCCAAGATGCTCGCGCGCGCAGCGCGGCGAGCTGCCCGATACGGCTCCAACGTGCGGCTCGAGGTCGCGGACGCCCAGGCCCTGCCGTTCGAGGACGCCCGCTTCGACGAGGTCGTCGCCACCTTCCTGTTCTGCTCCATCCCCGATCCGGTTCGGGGCCTGCGCGAGGCGTATCGCGTGCTCAGGCCAGGAGGGCGGTTGCTGCTGCTCGAGCACGTGATCTCGGAGCGATCCGTTCTTCGGACGCTGATGCGCTGGTTCGACCCGATCCCGTTTCACCTCTGGGGTGCACACATCGACCGGAACACGGTCTCGAACGTACGCTCGGCCGGCTTCGCGGACGTCGAGAGCCGCAACAAGTCGCTCGATGTCGTCAAGCTCATCATTGGGCGTGCGCCGGGTGAGTGACGAGGGTCTGCGTCTTCTCGGCGAGTCCCGAGCCCAGCATCGCCTGCAGCTGCGACGTGGCCTTCTCCTCGCGGCGTCGCGATCGACCTGCAGCTCGGTCGACTCCGGGCGATGACCCCGATCGACGCGTGCACCGCTCACGCGCGCGGCTCCGGCAGCAGCAGCAGCGGTATGTCCAGTCGCCGGGCGACGCGCCAGGCGACGCTGGGGTGGAACAAGCGCGCGAGACCGCCGCGCCGATGCGTCGCGAGGACGACGAGGTCTGCGCCCCAGCGTTGAGAGTCGGCCTCCACCGCCTTGTCCGGCTGGCCGTGGAGCAGGCCGAACTCCGCCGCGACGCCGGCGCCGCTGGCCTCTTCCACGAAGGCATCGAGGCAGTGGGCGGCCGTCTGACGCTTCGCCTCCAGACAGGCCGTGTGCTGGGCGCCGGCGACGTCGCTCGTGTCGTGGCACGAAGCATGGCCGCCTTCGACCGACATCGGCTCGAGCACCGTGACGAAGCGCACGCTCGCGCCGAGGGGCGCCGCGACGGTCAGGGCCAGATCGACGGTTCGGCGGGCCCGTGCGCGCTCATCGTCGGAGCCCACGGCGATCGGGACCAGGATTCGTTGGGGGGGCTGGCTCATGGAGCCTCCTCTCGGCCAGTTTCGACTGCGACTGCGACCGCGACATGACCCGAGACGTCGCCCAAACCCCGCCGGTCGACGTCTCTGCGCACCGTGGTCCGTGGCTCGTCTCCGCGCCGTGCGACCCGCAGCCTGCCGACGGCGCTCTGCGACGCCAATTGCAGCCCGGCGGAGACGCGCGGCATACTCGCGCCCATGGAGAATGGCCGCTCGGCCCTGCTCGCAGCAACAGTGAGCCCCACGTCCCGGGATCGGCTTCGCCCGCTGGGGGCGGTCCTTGCGACGGGGCTCGTCCTCGCTCAGGTCGTCACGAGCCTTCACCTGGCCCTGGTGGTCCACGTCCCGTGCGCCGAGCACGGCGGGATGGCGCACGGGGCCGTCCATGGTTCGCACCACCACGCCGACGTCACCCCGGGGCTGGCCGAGGGGGGGGGCTGGGGGCGGACGAGCACGTCCACTGCGGCATCAGTTCGCAGGGCGAGACGGCCGCCGTCGTCTCGCCGCCGCGGTTCGTCCTGCTGGTGCACCGCGCTCCCGCGTCGGAGTCGACGCCCGCGCTGAAATCCGCCGAGGTCATCGCGACCCGCCTGTACCTCCTCGCCCCCAAGACCTCCCCGCCCACGGTCTGAGGCCCCGCCACGGCAGACGACTGCCGTGTCACCCCGCTTCCGGACTACGTACGGATTCGCCGGCGGCCGCATCGGTTCGCGTGCCGGCGAGGAGGCCGCCCCATGTCCCGATCCAGAGCGACCCCGACCGGGGCCGCGCTCGCGCTCGTCCTCCTTCCCCACATCGCGGGGGCCCAGGACGCCCCCGCGGACAGCGCCGATGAGCGCGCCCGCCTCGAGGCCGAGCTGAAGGCCGAGATGGCCCAGGGCGGCGGCGAGGCAGCCGAAACCGGAGCCGCGCCGACGGGCCCGCGCTCTGGCGGTGGGCTGGCCCAAGCGCGCCTGCTCGACCTCTCCTTCGATCTGCTCGGCGCCGCCCTGACCACCATGACCTGACCTCCCAGCAGGCGGCCTGACGCCGGACGCGCGGCGCCTCCGGATCCCGGCCGGGCCGAGCTCGCGCGTCTCGCGGATCCGCGCCCCATGGTGCGCGCCAGGGCCGCCCGCGCGTTGGGTGAGGAGGGCAGGAGGGAGGTGATCCCCAGCTTGATTCACCTTCTCGAGGACCCGGACGACGGGGTGCGCGAGGCGACCGCTGGCGCGCTCGGCGCCCTGCACGCAACCGAGGCCACCGCCGCTCTCCAGGCGGCGGCGGCTCGGCCGGACGGCGAGTGGGCGCGGCTCGCCGCCGGCTCGGCGCTCCTCGATCTCGGCTCGACCGCCGGCGTGGAGCCCTTGCTGAACCTTGCCACGGAGGGCGAGGCCAAGAAGGTCCGCGAGGGCGCCGCGCGGCGCCTGAGGGCCGCCCTGCCGCCCGAAGCCGAGGTGCCGGTCGATCCGTCGACGGGGCTGCAGGCGACGGCCGGCTGGTGGGCGCAGAACGCCGCCTCATTCACCCTGGCATCGCCGTAACCTCGGACCCGCGTCCTCCCTCCGCCCTCTCGCACGATTATTGCTGCGCCCATCCCGATGCAAACCGAGCCACCCAAGCGATGGTACCCTCGCGCCCTGCAGCGGTTTGGTCGCGGGGGGCTGTCGACCCAGCTCTTCGTCATCCTCGCCGTGTTCTCC
>CALBMW010000191.1 GCA_937896275.1 uncultured Myxococcales bacterium | reverse complement strand
GTTGAGCCCCGGGCAGCCCTTCGACCGGCAGCGGGCCGAGGAGTCCGCCCGAAACCTGCGAGGCCTCGCGATCTTCGCGCTCGTGCGCGTGGTACCGGTGCGGACGGGGTCTCCAGGGCAAGTGGGCCTGGTGGTCGTCACGCGCGACCTGTGGAGCCTGCGGCTGGAGTCCGAGTTCCAGTACACCGCCGGCCACCTCGACCACCTCAAGCTGCAGCTCACCGAGCGCAACATGTTCGGCCGCGCCAAGCGGGGCTCGGCGCGCGTGGACCTGCGGTCGCTGACGGTCCGCCCCGGCGCGGTCTATGTGGATCGGCGCCTGCTTGGCGAGGATCTGTACCTGCTGGCCTCGGCGGACGCGATCCTGCTGCGCGAGGACGGATCGCCCGACGGCTTCGAGAGCCAGCTGACCGTGGCGCGGCCCTTCTACGATCTGGCGCAGCGCTGGGGCTTCGCCGTGCCGATTACGGTCGCGCGGGAGACGACGCGCCAGAACCAGGCGGGCACGATCCTCACCTACGACCCCGATCCGGAGGACGACGACGCCGTGGCCATCCCGCGCGTGTGGGATCAGACCTACGCGTCGATCGAGGGCGTGGCGCAGCTGCAGAGCGGCACGCGCTATGTGCAGCGCTTTTCGGTGGGTTGGGGCTTCACGCTGCTGGACGCGAAGGCCGACGTGGCCGAGGCGTATCGCGCCGACTTCGAGCGGGACGTGCTGCCGCACACCTTCCGGTGGGTCTACCCCATCGCCGGGTGGGGTCTCTTCGAGAATCGCTATCAGGTGTTCCGCGATCTGGCGGCCTTCGCGATCAGCGAGGACGTGCAACTCGGGCCCTCGACGGAGCTGACGCTGCGCGCGCCCCTGGCCGCCTTCGGCAGCGACGAGAACAACGTGCAGGTGTCCGGGAACGTGGGCTGGACCGAGGCCTTCCTCGGCGACGGCCTGGTCGAGTTGGCGGCGGGCGCGCGGGGGCGGTGGGATGCGGACCTGGGCGAGCTCTTCGACGAGACCTTGCTGGTGCGGGCGCGCGCCGCGACGCCCGGGTCGAAGGCGGGGCGGTTGGTGCTGAGGGCCGACTGGCTGGCGCGGCGCCACGACACGCAGGGCGCGCTGACGACGCTCGGGGGTGACAACGGCCTGCGCGGCTACGGCAGCCAAGCCCTGTTCGCCTTCGGCGCGAGCCGGGTGCGCGGCAACGTGGAGCTGCGCACCGCGCCGGTGGCGGTGTCCTTCCTCCACGCGGGCCTGGCCACCTTCTACGACGTGGGGACCGTGTACGACGACTTCGACGACGCGCAGCTCTTCCAGGCCGTGGGGCTGGGGCTGCGCGCCCTCATCCCACAGTTCAACAGCGTGACGTACCGCGTTGACCTCGGCGTACCGGTCGACGGCTCGGGCCTGAGCGTGAGCTTCAGCGTCGAGACCGGCCAGGCGGTGCCGCTGACCCGGCGCGAAGATCGGAACTACGAGTTCAGCGTGGGGGGCCTGAGCAACCAGCCTTGACCCCCTCCGAAGAGCGCGCGGTGCACGCGCCGATCGTGGGTCAGCTCGGGGTGGAAGGCCGCGCCGACCAAGCGCCCGCGCCGCACCATGACCGGCTCGCCGTTGAAGCGCGCGGTCACCTCGACCCCCTCACCGATCCGCGTGATGCGCGGCGCGCGGATGAAGAGCAGGGGCAGGTCGCTGTCGTCCGCCACCGCCTGGAAGCTGTGCACCTGCCGACCCCAGGCGTTGCGGGCCACGTCGACGTCGAGCCATCCGAAGCTCGGTTGGGCAGGATCGGTCACCCGCGCGGCGGCCAGGATGAGGCCGGCGCAGGTGACCAGCATCGGGCGGCCGCTGGCGGCGAAGGCGTCGAGGCCGGGCTGCAGACCGAAGCGCTCGATGAGCTGGAGGTGGGTGGTGCTCTCGCCGCCGGGCAGAATCAGGCCATCGAGACCTTCGAGATCGACCGGGCGGCGCACGCTGACCGCCTCGCAGCCGACGTCGACGAGCGCGCGCAGGTGGGCCGCGAAGCCGCCCTGCACGGCGAGCACGCCGACCCGCATCACCTCACCAGCCTCGCTTCGCCAGGCGCTGGTCCTCGCCGATCTCGATGCCGTGCATCGCGTCGCCCAGGCCCGTGCTGATCTCGGCCAGCTTCGCGGCGTCCTCCCAGTAGGTGACCGCCTCGACGATGGCGCGGCCGCGCCGCTCGGGATCGCTGGCCAGGAAGATGCCGCTCCCGACGAACACGGACTCGGCCCCCAGCGCCATGCACAGCGCCGCGTCAGCCGGCGTGGCGATGCCGCCGGCCGCGAAGTTGGGCACCGGCAGCTTGCCGGTCTGCGCGACCTGAACGACCAGTTCGTAGGGTGCGCCGAGGTTCTTGGCCTCGGTCATCAGCTCCTCGGGCGGCAGCCGCGTGAGCTTGCGGATGTGGCCGTGCACGGTGCGCAGGTGCCGCACGCCCTCGACGATGTTGCCGGTGCCGGCCTCGCCCTTGGTGCGCAGCAGGGCCGCGCCCTCGCCGATGCGCCGAAGGGCCTCGCCCAGATCGGTGCAGCCGCAGACGAAGGGCACCTTGAAGCCGCGCTTCTCGATGTGGAACTGCTCGTCGGCCGGGGTGAGCACCTCGGACTCGTCGATGAAGTCGACCTCGAGGGCCTCGAGGATGCGGGCCTCCATGAAGTGACCGATGCGGCACTTGGCCATCACCGGGATGCTCACGGCGGCCTGGATCGCCTTGATCATGGCCGGATCACTGGCCCGCGCCACGCCGCCGTCGCGGCGGATGAGGGCCGGCACGCGCTCGAGCGCCATGACCGCGCAGGCGCCCGCCTTCTCGGCGATGACCGCCTGCTCGACGTTCATCACGTCCATGATGACGCCGCCCTTCAGCATCTCGGCCAGCCCCACCTTGGCTTCGAACGTCGACTCCTGCATCGGGAACCTCCTCGGCTGCGCAAACGGGCGCCGCGCTCGACACGAATGCGCGACGCGGACGGCCGGCTTTCTAGCGGTTTTGGCGAGTTTTGGGAAGCGGCGCCGGCTCGGGGGCCCGCGCCACGCGCGCGGTGTGCCGAGCGGAGGAGCCCCAGAGGCGCGGAGATGCTCCAGAGGTGCTTCAGAGGTGCCTTCAGAGGTGCCTTCAGAGGTGCCAGGCACTTCTTTCGGGCACTTCTTTCGGACGTGCCAGGCACTTCTTTCGGCACAGGAACGCGAGCGGCGCCGCGCGCACGACACGCCCAGGGCACACAGGACCGCCCAGCGTGCCGCCCAGGGGAGCGTCGGGCGCGGCGTCGTCGCGACTGTAATACCATTGCTGCGTGCGTCGCCCGGCCGGCGCCCACGACACCCCGGGAGGCTGAGCTTGACCCCGATCCGTCAGCGGCACCGCGCCGCGCCGCGCGTCCCCACTGGCCTCGTCGCGCTGATCTTCGTCGGCTGCGGCAGCGCGTCCCCCCCGCGCCCCTACTACGACAGCACAGGCTTCCAGCAGGCGCCCGCGGCCACGGGTCAGCGAGGCGCCCTCGCGGCGACCGTGCGCGCCCGCTTGAAGGGCCGCACCGTGTCGGTGCGCGAGCGCGGCGCCGTGCGGCTCGTCGCGCCGGCGAAGTTCGACGAGCTGTCGGTCGCGGTGCTGCAGGCCCTCCTGGTGGTGGGCGACGACGACAGGCGAGGGGCCGAGGCCGACCTGCTGATCCCGGTCAGGGGCGAGGGCACCTACCCGGTGAGTGTCGTCATCGAGACCGGCGGCGCCCTGATCGCCGAGCTTGGCCCGCGCGTGAAGTGGGCCACCCCGCGTGGCGAGGGCGATCTGCGCGCCCAGTTTGGGACCGGCCCACTGCAGCAGACCGGGCGCTCCCACTGGGACGAGCCCTCGCGCCTCGCCCTGCAGACGGCGCTCGAGCGGCTGTCGGCGACCGAGCGCAAGCTGCTGGTGGCCATGCCCTTCGTGCGTGCGCCCAACGGCGTGCCGCGCGAGCGCGCCGGCCAGCACGTGCTGCGCAACTGCGGAGAGCGGCTGTTCGTCTACGACCGCGCCTTTCAGAGCCAGGGGGTGCAGTTCGTGGGACGACCCGACGCGCCGCTCCCCGCCAGCGCGCTCACCGTGCTCCACGAGCTCGGACACGCGCTGCACAGCCGCCCCGGCCGCCTGGCGTTCTGCGCCTACGAGAAGCGCCACGCCGCGCTCGAAGCCACCCTGGCCGCCTTCAACGGCAAGGTGAAGCGCGTCAACCAGCTCGGGCGCCAGGGGAAGCGCGCCGAGGCCGAGAAGCTGGGCCAGGCGATGGAGCGCGACCGGGCCCGCATCCAGAGCGAGAACGCCCAGCTGAGCAAGCTGGCCGACCGCGCTGCGGCTCTCGTGAGATCGGGTCCGGTGCTGGCGGCCTACAACAAGGCCCTGGGTGGTCGGCCCGCGCCCACTCGGTACGGGGAGGTCTCCGTCCAGGAGTCCTTCGCCGAGTCCTTCGCGCTGTACCACGCCGATCCCGACGCGCTCGGCCGCGTGCTGCCGGGGGTCCTGGAGTGGTTTCAGGCTGGTGGGCACCTGAAGGCCTTGGAGTAGGCAGCGAGGTCGCGCAGAAGTTGCCGAATTCCCCTCGCCGCCATCTCTCGCGGGGGCCGATCGCGCGGCCAGATTGCTGCCCTGGACGCCCAACGGCCCTGCGTCGTGAGGCCCACCCACCGGACGCGTTTCGAACGGAAGCTCGAATCCCGAAGGACAGGTCGAGATGGTCATCGTCGGGGGCGGCCCCGCCGGGCGGTCCTCCGCCGCAGCGACGATCTCCGCGGAGCCGCCCATCCTGGGGCGAATCATAGTGCTGGAGAAGGGCCGGTCTCCCCGGGACAAGTACTGCGGCGGTGCGCTGAGAAGTGGGCGACACCCCGTACCGGTGCTGGCGACACCCCGTACCGGTGCTCTGAGAAGTGGGCGACACCCCGTACCGGTACCGTGCTCTGAGAAGTGGGCGACACCCCGTACCGGTGCTGTGGGCGACACCCCGTACCGGTGAGAAGTGGGCGACACCCCGTACCGGTGCTGTGAGAAGTGGGCGACACCACGTACCGGCGAC
>CALBMW010000190.1 GCA_937896275.1 uncultured Myxococcales bacterium | reverse complement strand
AGTGCGGGGAGGGGGCTCGTCCGTCCTGATCGCGGCTCACGGCCGACGAACGTCGTACAAGGTGCGATATGTAAACCTGGTCTTGGGGGTGGTGCAGGGGGCTTGAACGGCCTATCCTCTCGCATGCCATGTGAACAACTTCGTCGAGAACGTTCTCGGACCGGACATGCTCAACAAGAGCTTGAAGTCGGTCCAGTCCCTCATCGACGGCGCGAAACTCCACAGCGCGTCGATCATGAAGCGGCGCAAGCAGATGCACCACGAAGAGGGCGCGATCATGCCGATGCCCTGGGAGCCCGAGCCTGCAGGCCAGGTTCAGCATCAGCTGATCGACGGAAGCGAGATCAACGCGCACCACAACGACAACCCGGACGTGAAGAGCAAGAGCGGCACGCGCAACTCCACGGGCAAGGGCGACCACGTCTGGAGCAAGGGCAAGAAGTCCGAGCCGGGTGTGGATCTTTCGGCGAGTGAGCAGACCGACGAGAACAATCCGCGTGGCAAGTCGTTCCTCCCCTGGGCCGAGGGCGCCCTCGCCTGGGACATCAACGAGCAGTCGGATTGGGTAAAGCAGTCGCGCAACCTGAGCATGCCGCTCGCCGGGGGGGTGTCCGGAACCACCAACCGGATGATGAACAGCGCGAAGATGATGAAGCCGGGCGTGCCCATGTCGCACGTTCGACTCGCTGCCCTCGGGTATCTGCTGCCAATCAAGGCGCACTCGTTCCACGAGGTGATGACCGCCGCGCGCAAGTTCGGACTTCCGTACACCGACGCTCAGTACTCGCCGCTGTCGCCGCTCAACGGAACCGACTTCGCCCAGCTCCCACCCATTCCCTGATTCGGACAACGCAGCTCGATGAATCGATGTCGCGACGCTGGGGCCCTGGTCGGCCTGGAGCACGAGCTTCCAGAAGACCCACATGCATTTCACCTTCGCGGGATGCTCTCACCTGTCGGGTGCAATCAGCTCCGCTGCGAGCTCTGTCAGGAATACGTGACGTCGCGATCTGGTTGGGCCCCCGGTGAGGAGTTTGATCCTGCGGTCGCGTATGGCCAGAACGTCTGGCGGACCGGCAAGCAGTTCCTGAAGAGCGCCGACGGGTCCGGCCGGCTGTACCTGTGCCGATGCACCTGGTGGCTCGAGTACGGCCTGTCCTATCTGGATTCCTCGATCCTGGATGTGGATCAGGATCGGCCGCCCTGGGCCTGCGCAGGGCACGCGGCGACCCAGCCTCCGGTCACAGTCGATGGCATCAAGTTCGCATCGAGCGGCGATGTCGCCATGGTGATCGAGCGCGCGCTGCGCGGGTGGGCACCGCAGAAGGCGCCTCCTGAATCGAACAAGTTCCCCGGGGCGTGGCTCAATCGGGCCTACGGTGCCCTGTTCGGAACCGAACTCGCAGACACACTGTCGCGCGCGGTCGCGGGCGCGCTCACCGCCGACGACCCATTGGCCCGAGCGGCGGCCCTTCACTTCCTGACCCGCTACCCGCTCGCCGCTGGATCCGAGAGACTTCTCGCCATCGCCGCGGAGCACCGTGCGCTCTATCGGGACATCGAAGATCCGACCACATTGGCCTCCCTGGAACTCAATCTGCTACGCACCCTCGGACTACAGGAGCGCGCCCACCGGGTACGACCCGAAGGCAACGGCGGCCGACCCGGGGTCATCGAGACGCTCAGAAGCGTGGCGCTGACACGAGACGGGTTCGGAGCGGTGATCTTCCCGGTCCTCGCTGAATTCGATGCCGACTGGCTCATCGCCCACGCACGGGCAGTCGCCGGAACCGAGGAAGATCAGGTCGAGCTTCTGGACTGGGTGGACATCTACGCGCCAGATCGGGCCGCAGACGTGCACGCGGTGTTCTACGGGTGACGCTGCTCGCGGAGCTCCCCGAGCTCGACGCCCTCGATCCGACAGACCTGGATGCGATCTCCAGCGCGCTCGACGGAATCGAAGGCTCCGATACCCGCCTCGCCGTCCTACGGACCGTGCTCGGACAGCTGCTTGTGGACAGCGGTCAGACCCCGTACGTCGAGGCGGGGCTCGTGGCCTTGCGAGGAGCAGCCGACGCAGGGATCTCCGCCGCCGCGTTCAGCGCGGCGACAACGCTGCTTGGGCACGGACCGGAGGGGATCGATGAAGCCATCGAGCTCCTGGAGGCTGCTGCCGATGCGGGACTCGCGCCCGCTCAGCTCGCGCTCGGACAGCTGCTACTGGAGGCCGACAACCCCGAACAGGGTCTGGCTTTCGTGGCCGCCGCGGCCGGTCAGGGCTACGCGCCCGCGGCCTGTGACCTCTCCCGTCGCCTTCTGGATGGCGAGATCATTGGAGATCTGCAGGCCGAGGACATCCCGGAGCTTCTCCGCGGAGCGATCACCGAAGGCAGTGCCGAGGCGCACGAGATCCTCCTGCAGTACCTGGCCACGGCAGCAGAATACGAGAGCCTGGTCAGCGAGCTTGGAGCCTCCGCTGGCCGGCGGCGGCTTCCCACGTCACTCCTTCGAGACGTCGGCGCGGCGTTGGCCGAGGCCGACCCACACTTCTGGTTCCAGGCGGCGATCGCCCTTGCTCCCCTCGCCGATGACTCCCGCGTGGCGTTCCTGGATGGCATCCTGCTATCGATCTCGACAGATCAGGCGGGCGACGCTGCCGCACTGCAACTCGCCCTTGGGCTGAACGAGGAGGACCCGTGAGCACCCCACTGTTCCCCATTGAAATCCAGGACACCGAGTACTCCTCGGCGAGTGCGCTTCTCGAGGCCTTCGAGGAGCGCCTGAAGTACGGGATGGTGGACCATCCAGGCCAGTCCACTCCCGCGGATCACTTTGCTGAAGCGGTCAGCCGGGACCGGACCGGACGCGTCGAGAAGGTGCTGGAGGAGGCGCTGCGCCCGGTGATCGAGACCAGCGTGGACGAGACGAAGCTCTGGATGGCGCTAAGTCTGTTCGGGTCCAGTTGCAGCTCGACCCACTACCGCACACTGATTCGGCGGTTGGGGGAGCGGATCGGCGAGCCAGCTCGCGAGAGCATGCTCAACGCCTTGCTGCAGGGGGCGCAGGGCGGTGACAAGTCGCTGCGCGCGGAGATCCTGGCGTTCTTCGACCGTGCCGGGGCGAAGGACTACAAGGTCAACGCCATGATCGGCCAGTCTTCGACCGCCGACCTTCTTGCCGCAGCGCTGGACGCCCTCAAGTTCGGATTCGACGACCAGTTCTTCCTGAATGTGGTGGGAGTCTGGCTCGCGCGCGGAGGAGACCATGATGCGGTCCTCAGGCTTGCTGCGGCGATCGCAGACCAGCCACGAGAGACCAGGAAGCGGTTCGCCAGCGGGCAGAAGTCGGTGTCGAAGGAGTGGCTCAAGACCAACCGCGCTTCGCTGAACTCCGCTCTCGGACTCTGAAGCAGGCACGAAGGACCGCCGCTCGAACGTCGCGTGAGCAACCTCTTCCCAGTCCGCATTCGCGGAGCCACCTACGCGCGCGCCAGTGAACTCGCCGCCGAGATGCGACGCAGGGCCCTCGGGGACATCCTCGGGCACCCGAGCCACGTGTACCCGGCCGACCACTTCCGGGAGCTGGACTCTCCGAAGGCCGAAGCGGCAGTCCAGGCCGCGGTGGCGCTGCTGGTCAACTCCGAGGACGTCGAAGTGCTGCGGCTCGTGCTGCACCTGAGCGACGGCGACCTCGTGTCGGAGCCTTTGCTGGCCCGGTTTGGAGGCGAGCAACCCCCTCCTCTTCCCCAGGAGATGCGGCTCCCGGTCGCTGACCGGTTGGCCAGGTGGATCCTCAACG